>JAVEWL010000110.1:0-10931 GCA_034004565.1 FCB group bacterium
CGCGCGGGTAACCCACTTGGGCGCTGAAAGCGGCGTTTCTCGCAGGCCGGCGGGCGCAGGCGGCGGGGTTGGGCGGAAAATGAAGCGGCGCCAGAGACATTAGCTACTTATCTCAAGCGCCGCTGTGTCGAGGCTAGTCTTCTACGAACTTCTTGGTCCAGCCGTTATAGGCGGGCTCCGTTTTCGTTGCGAGCTTGCACCTATGAGAGCATTGCCAAGCCCCATAGACGAAGTGCCAAGTGTCTGGATTCCATACACCGTAATGGCGGTTTCCGCACACCTTGCACTCCATTTCGGTTGTATAGCCGGGGTCGACCAACTTCATTACTTTCGGCGTAGGCATTGGATTCTCTTCCTTGGTTTAGGTTGATTAACCTTGCCTTGCCTTGCCTTGCCTTGCCTCGACAAAAGCACTTATAGCACGGCCTCGGCCACACGCGCAACCGGCGCCGTTGCCTGTATTTCGTCCGCTATTCCTCTCGATGCTCTTCCCTATGCTCACCTCGAAATATCGCCCGCACCTGCGCGGCGGCTTCCTCCGCCGTCGTCATGCGCCGTGGAGTGTGTTGTGCCTGGCCATGCCGTGCCCGCTGCCATGCGATAAAGTTCTCGCCCAGGACCCGGAACTTGCCTCCGCGCCCGCCGGGGCCCTTCACCGCCGCGAGCTCGCGCCGCTTGATGGCACGCTCAAGATCCGCCTGTTTCACGCCTCCGATCTTCGCAAGTTGGGGCAGCGTGTATTCGCAGTGCGCTTCGATCGGCATCGGTAAACCCTCCGTGCCGATTGTACAGAACCCGGCCGGCGTCAGCCAGCGGCGCGCGTTTAGCCTCTACACGTCCTGTCGCTTCAATACTTTCAGATCGATTGAGTAGACTTCAGACCGGTCCACATCGAGCCGCCCGCCGCAATAAGGGCAATGCTGTGCAGGGACGTAAAGAACGAAGCTTATGCCCTTGCAGCGTGGGCATTCCGCCGAGAACCTGGACATTACCGTAACATCCGGGAACCATACGAGGCCGGCGCCTTCGTGGCTCTCCGAGAACAGTAAGGATTGTTCATCCTTCAGCAGATACGACGGGAGCATCACCGGCGTCAATTCACCGTGTACGTCACTGTGAGTCTTCATGCCGCACCGCCTTTCGCCGGCGCGGGCAGATAGATCGTCGGCTTCGAACTGAACGCCCTGGGGTAGAGCGCCGCGAGCTTGAGCACATGCTCCCGGCACCGCCCGACCGTTTCGTCATCCGCACCCACGACGTTCCGGCACAGCCGCTCCACGGCCTCGAGATGCGGCACGAGGGACAAGAGTGAGAAGTTGTTCATGCGGCACCGCCTTCGACCGGCAACGGCACGCACGGAACCTCATTGCACAGGCGAACGAACGCGCGCTCGCATGCGGGGTGGGGATCGCAACCGGGCGCGCCCCAAAGCCCGAATTGCCGCATGGCGCGATAGTACCGCCGTTGGAGGGACGCTGTGGGCTTGGGTGTGCTTTGGGAAGTGTCGCGTTCCATGGGCTCTTTCTCCATGGACGCACGGTAGGCGGACGGCGGGAATTCGGGTATAATGGCCCGAGCCGCGGTCGCATCTGATCCATGCGCCGAGGTTAAGCTCCCGTTCGGTGCTTCCAACACCTGCGGGGGCTGTTTTTTTTGTGGCGGATTCTACCGCCAAACCGACAACAGCATACACCTACAAGCGGCTCTTGGCAATAGGGGGTGTTGGGTATGTGTCGCATGACACGCAACGGCCTAGTAGCGGTTGCATTCTGGCGCAATACGTGCAATACTCGCCACAGGATAGCGGGAGCTAAGCCCGTTAGAATAGGTAGGTTACGGCCTGCACTGGTTTAGAATGGCCAGCTTGACATGCAAGGGGTCATTGGTTCAAGTCCAGTATCGCCCACCATCCAAAACTATAAGACCCCGGAAGTTCCGATGAGAACTGCCGGGGTCTCTTTTTTGTATGTGGAAAAGACCGCTTCGGAATCTTTTTGGGCGCAACCGGTGAGTTTGAGCGCCATCGACTGCCCAGCGCTCCCCGTGCTACGGGCCCAACCCTGCCCGACGTACGGTGCTTGTAGAGCGCTTAAGAACGGCCCCATATTCGTCCAATGCAATGCTTGTAGACTTCAGAAGGTGACACTGTATAAAAATGAGACTGTTCCCGTTCTGCGTTGCCGTAAACTGGCAGGCTGACCGGCGCTCATATCCTATAAGCCTCGTCTCATCAATGACCTGTCCGTATTCCATCGGCTCTGCGATTTCCATGATTACACCGATTCACCTCTTTCAGACGCTTCGCGGTAGATAATAAAATAGTCAGATGTGACTACTTCTTGCCTTCCGGTTTACTGGCAGCCCGTCGTATTGTCGTGCGTTACAGGGTTTGCCGGGTTGTTGGTCCAGCCCATTGGGCTGTTTTCACTGGTATGGGAATTGCTCATTATTGTCGGTTTTGAAGGACCAACGAATAGCGGCAATTCTGCCGGCTCCAGTAGAATTTCTCCGCAAGCTCACCCGGTACCCTGCCGGTGTTGCTCAATTCCGGAACCATTACTCTATGAATTCATTGAACCTACTCCGGACGTCGCAGATTGCGCTCGTCCTGATTTTCCTTTGTCTGACGGCAACGGCCCAGCCAGGCGTTGCGGTATACCGCCTGAACTGCGGTGGTCCCGATTTCACCGATTGGGGCGGTAACCTCTGGGTGGCGGATACGGGCCACTTCAACACCGGCACCCCATTCACTACGGCAAGTGCCATCGCCGAGACGGATGCCGATCCGCTTTTTCAAACGGCGCGCATCCCCCCCGCCGCCGGTCCGGAGATGGCCTATGTTTTTCCCGTAACCAAGACGGGCACCTACCTGGTCCATTTTCGCCTGGCCGAAGTCGTGCCGGAGTCGAGCGCTCCCGGAAGCCGCGTCTTCGATGTGGCGCTTGAGGACCGGGTGGTGCTCGACGATTTTGACATCGTTGCTCAGGGAGGTTACCTCGCGGCCGTAAGGCCGCAGGTGAGCGTGTGGGTGAGCGATGGCGCTCTGAATGTCGAGTTTCGGCCTGAAGTGGGGGATCCGCTTGTAAACGGTATCGAGGTTCGCTATCTCGGCACGGGCAAGCCGCAACTGGCCGTTACGCCGGCCAGCCTGGACTTTGGCGGCGTGACGCTGGGCCAGTCCTCGCCGACACAATCCGTAACCGTAAAGAACGACGGCACGGCCTCGGTGACGGTGAGTGCGCTGCAGCTCACCGGTACGCATGGCGACGCGTTCATGGTCGATACCGCCGTGCCGTTTTCCCTCGCGGTCGGCGCGACCAGGACGATCGGCGTGACGTTTGCCCCCACGACAACAGAGGGCAACGCCGCAACGATGGTCCTTACCTCGAACGCCGTGAACAGCCCCAACAGTGTGGGACTGACCGGAACCGGGGTTGAGTCCTCACTTGTATTCACCGCCGCTCCGGCCAGCCTGACCTTCCCCGAACAGGATGTGGGCACCACCTCTCCGGCCTCGACGGTGACGCTCACCAACACCGGAACCGCAAGCGTGGAGGTGACCTCCGTCACGCTCACCGGGGAGAACGCCGCGGACTTCTCGGTAAGCGGCCCGGCGCTGCCCCTGAGCCTCGCCCCGGGAGCGACCGCTGACCTTAATCTGACCTTTACCCCCTCCGCCTCCGGCGCGCATGTGGCGTCGCTCGTGGTGGCGTCGAGCGACCCCGAGGGCGACCTCGTGGTGCCCCTGTCGGGTCAAGGCGAAACGGTTGTTGTTACGAGCGTGCTCTACCGCATCAACTGCGGCGGATCGAACTACACGGACCCGGAAGGCAACGCGTGGTCCGGCGACGCGGGTTACTACAATACCGGTACGGTCTACACGACGAGCGCATCCATCGCGGGCACGGACCTCGATCCCCTGTACCGGGTGCAACGTTTCGATCACACCACGGCCCCCGAGATGATGTACAGCCTGCCGGTTTCGCCGGGTGCGTATCGCGTGCGTCTGCACTTCGCGGAGGTGTACGGCGGCACGGCCTATGTGGGGGCGCGCTATTTCGACGTAAAGTGCGAAGGCGTGCTGATGCTGGACAACCTGGACGTGTTTCGCGAGGCGGGACGGAACGCCGCGCTGGTGAAGGAGTTGGCCGTCGAGGTGTCGGACGGTACGCTCAATCTGGAATTCATTCACCAGAAACAGAACCCGATGATCCAGGGCATCGAGGTGCTGCGCGAGGGCGGCCAACTGGCTCTGGAGCCCGATATGTTGGATTGGGGCCACGTGCAGATTGGCGCCTCCGACTCGAAGTCGCTCACGCTGACCAACGATTCGGCCGCTTCCGTCACGGTGACGGGTTTGGCCTTCCTGGTGGACAGCGGGGCCGGCCATGATTTCTCCGCGACCTTCGGCGGCAATGCGTATGCGGGCGGCCACGAGGATGTCGTTCACAACACATCCGTCACCATTGCGGCCGGTGATTCCCTTACGGTTCCCGTGACCTACAACCCTACTGAAAGCGTCGAGAACGACGTGTGGCTCGAGTTCTCCGGCACCTTCAACACGGTCCGTACCCGCCTCATGGGTAGCGGCGCGGCCCACGCCGGCGATCCTTTCCTTCATGTGGTCATCGGCGTCGCTCCGTACTACGTCGACTACGACGGAGACGGAAGCGAGAACGTACTGCTCACCGGCTCGTCCTCACACACCCACGAGCTGGGCCAAACCCTCACGAACTTCGTGTGGCAAGAGGACGGCGCGACCTTCGCCACCACCGCGGACACGTCCGCGGCCTTCTCCCTTGGAAGTCACACCGTCAGCCTGACCATTGGTGACAGCAACTCGCCGCCGCGTACCCTCACCGACAGCGTCACCTTCCGCGTCGTGACGCCTGCCACCGTCCCGGGCGCATTGGTCACCTACTACGACGGTGGCGAGAGCGGCGGCGCGGCGGACCTTATCGATGCCGTGCCGGCCAATCCAAATTTCGCAGAGGTCCGGCCGGGTATGGAAGTCGTCGCAGAGTCGGGTTACGTGGGCGGCAGCTTCTTTGCCACCAACGTCATGGTGCGTATACAAGCGGAAGTGTCGATCGCCGAAGCCGACACCTATACCTTCCAGGCAACCGGCGGCCTGGACCGCCGGCTTTTCCTGAACGGCGCCGCCGTCACGGGCCCCCTGTCCATCGAACCCGGAACGTTTGCCCTCGAAGCCCGCTTTGCCGTGGACGGCGTTGCGCAGCTTCCGCTGAACGTCACCGTGGCCAAAGGTTCCGGCGTCCCTGCGCCCGTGGACCCTGGCGCGATGACGCACGACGAAACCCAGATGCCTCCGGTTATCAACGGCGCTCCGACGGGCGGACCCGGCGCGGGTGGCGAGCCCGTCGAGTTGAGCGGCATGGGTTTCTTCCCGGTTAATGAGGTGGTGGTCTACTGGGGCGACACTGTGCTGACCGGCGCGCAACTGAGCGTGACGCCCGGCACCATCCAGTTCACCAGTCCGCCCGGCCTGGGCACGATATCCGTCACGGTGCAGACCCCGCAGGGGCTCAGCAACGCGATCGCGTATACCTATTCGACCACCGCACCCGTGCCGGTGCAATTCTCAATGAGCAACCTCGTCTCCATGAGCGCCCCCACGCAGGCCGCCTGGGGAAACGACGGACGCCTGTACGTTGGCAACATCGGGGGTGCCATCCGGGCTCTCACGTTCGACGACAATTACGCCGTCACCGACACGCAGACCATCTCCGCGGTCCAGGCCCTCGGCAACAACAACATCCTGGGCATCGCGGTAAACCCCTTCGACCCGCCCGGCGTCACGCGCATTTACGTGGCGCATTCGCTATTGTTCGCCAACGGCGGCGCCTGTTTTGAAGGCTTTTCGCCGTACTCAGGGCAAATCAGCGTGCTCACGGGTCCTGACTTCCTGGAGGTTACGCCGCTCATCACCGGCCTGCCCGTATCGAACCACGACCACGGCATCAACGGCCTCGAGTTCGACATGAACGGCAACCTGCTCATCTGCGTGGGCGGCAACACCAATGCGGGGGTCGAACACTGCAACATGGGCGGGCTGCCGGAATCTCCCCTGACCGCGGCGGTGCTGCAGGCGCCGGTGTGGAAGACGGGCTTCAACGGCGCCATCACCTACATCGAAACCGCCACGGGCCTGCCCAACAACGACCAGGTGTACGGCCACATCGTGGACGTCGCGTCCGGGGTCGACGTGTCCGTGTTCGCCCCCGGGTTCCGCAATCCCTACGACATCGCCATGACGACCACGGGCCGACTCTACAGCACCGACAACGGCCCCAACGGCTCGTACGGCCTGAAGTCCATTACGGCGACGACCGCCGGCACCGGTCCCACAGCCCCCGACGAATTGAATTTCACGCAGGAAAGCCGCTTCTACGGCCACGCGAACCGCAACCGAGGCCGCTACGACAACCGCCAGAACACCTACCACGGCCCGGCCGAGGCAACGGTCAGCGGCAACTTCACCCAGGTGTTGACCACGTTCTCGCCCTCGACCAACGGCATCGCCGAGTACCGTGCACAGACCTTCCAGGGCGCCATGCGCGGCGACCTCGTGACCCAGAAGTGGAACGGCTTGACCTACCGCGTCAAGCTCGCTCCCGACGGGCGCTCGATCCTCAGCAACACCACCCTGAACGTAAGCCTGGCGGGGTTGGACGTGGTGCCCGGTCCCGGCGGTGTGCTGCTGGGCATCGACTACACCGGCAACAAGCTGGTGATTGCTCGTCCGGTGGATCCCTCGGCCACCGGCCTCAAGGTCTTCGACATCTTCCCCTGGCGCGCCCCGATACAAGGCGGCACGGACTTCACTCTCGCCGGGGTCGGATTCGGCACGCTCGCCAATACGCAGGTCACGATTGGCGGTGTTCCGGCGCAGCTCGCTTCCGTTACCGCCACGCGCATTCGCGGTGTTTTGCCCGCGAGCGCGGCCTGGGTCACCACGCTCCAGGACGTCGTGGTGACGGTCGGCGGCGTGTCGTCCGTGTTGCCAAAAGCGTTCCAGTACCTCCTGCCGCCTCAACAGGACGCGGGGGCGAAAGCATGGTTCTCGATCAACCCCGGCAACACGCTCCTCGGCAGTAGCACCTACACCGGCGGCTCCTTCAAGATTACCAATAACTCGACCAACGCGCAGCGAATCAGCCGCATCGAGATCGACCTGTCGACGGCAAGCTTCCCGGACAATGTGTTCGACCCGTTCGGCCAGGCGGGCGACCCGGTCAGCAAGGGTTTCACGCCCAACAGCGACCCGGGGGTCGGCGTTGCCTCGCACGCGTTCTCGGGCCCGCACGACGGCGGCTACGACAGGCTCGAGGTCGTCTTCAACAACTTCGACCCGGGAGAGACCTTCACCTTCTCGGCCGACGTCGATCCGACCAGCATCAAGGGCGCACCTCAGCCCGGTCCCGGCGAGTCCGGCAGTGTCTCCGGTATCGAACTCATCGGCGCCCGCGTCACGGTGTACTTCAGCGACGGCACCGTGCGCACCGGCGAAACCTTCCGTATCTCCGGAAGCCAGACCGGTTCCGAGGTCTATGTCCAGGACGGCCTCCCCACACGGCCGGGCCTCGAAATTCAGAACCAGGTGCCGTTGCGGCTCGTGGTTAGCAGCGCCACCCATAAAGTGCGTGTGTCCGGCCCGCCCGGCGCCCCGTACCTGCTCATTCGCAAAGAAGGCGCGCTCTATACCGAAGGCGCCGTCGACAACGGCTACGATATCGACCCCTTCGAGGCGAACACGGTCATCGCCATGGAGGAGTACTGGGGCAACATCGGTCCCGGCGGGTTTATCGACGTGCCCGTTACCTTGACCCGCTCGGTACCGGAAGGCGGCTACCACTACTTCCGGGCCGTCCTCAAGAACGCCCAGGGACGGACAAGCGCCTTGTCCCCGACCGTCGTACTTCAATACGTGCCGTGACGCGAAAAAAAGTTGCGGCACCGGAGTCCTGTGCTCCATAATGGATTCCGCGCTCGCGGGCGGGATCAAGGGGTAATTGCGTCAATAACGGTAACCTTGCCCGGAGGACGAAAAATGGCCTTGACAGCAGCCGGAACAACCGTCTCACAAGATCCGCAGGCCGCGAAAGCGGGTCTCCTCAAGGTATCCGTGGTGATACCCGTCTACAACGAGAAGAAGACCATTCACGAAATTATTGAGCGAGTGAAGTCCGTCGAGCTCGACAAGGAGATTATCCTGGTCGACGACTATTCCACCGACGGTACACGGGAAATTCTGAAGGAACTGGCGCACGGTAACGGCCATGTGGGTGACGTGCGGTACTATTTTCACGAGCGCAACCGCGGCAAGGGCGCGGCCCTGCGCACGGGCTTCGAGCACGCCACCGGCGACGTGATCATCGTCCAGGACGCCGACCTCGAGTACGATCCCCGCGAGTACCCGGTATTGCTCGCGCCGATTGTGGACGGCCGGGCGGACGTGGTCTACGGGTCGCGTTTTCTGGGCGGCCCGCATCGCGTACTGTTCTTCTGGCACTACCTCGGCAACAAGTTTCTGACCCTGCTTTCCAACGTCCTCACGAACCTGAATCTCACCGACATGGAGACCTGTTACAAGGTCTTCCGCCGGGAAATTCTCGACGGGCTCAGTTTAAAGAGCGATCGGTTCGGGTTTGAGCCGGAGTTTACCGCGAAGGTGGCCAAGGGAAGATTCCGCATCTACGAGGTGCCCATCAGCTACAGCGGCCGGAACTACGCCGAGGGCAAGAAGATAACGTGGAAAGACGGTATCTCCGCTTTGTACACTATCGTCCGATATCGGTTCTTTGATTGAGCCTGCCCGCCAGATGAAACCGGAGAAAAACACCATTCCCGCAGAAGAAATAAAACCACGGATCCTGATCCCGCTGTGGAAAGAGCCTTTGGCCAGAACTTCCGCATGGATTCCCCGGCTCGCGCTTGCCCTCGTCGCGCTCGGCATCTTCCTGCGTCTTGCCCTCTATGCCTTTGACCGCGAACTCGGCATGGACGAGACGATGCTCGCCCTCAACTTCGTTGACCGGTCGTACGGCGAACTGTTCGAGAAGCTCGACAACCGCCAGGGAGCTCCCATCGGCTTTCTGCTCGCCAGTAAGGCCATCATGGAGAGCTTCGGAAGGAGCGAGAACGCATTGCGCGCCTTGCCGCTGCTCGCCGCGCTCCTGTCGGTGCTCCTCTTTCACAAGCTGTCCCGTCGCGTGCTCGATCCCTACGGCATGCTGTGCGCGCTGGCGCTGTTTGCCGTGGGCGAATACCTCATCGACTACGCCGACCAGCTCAAGCAGTACTCGACGGACGTGCTCATCGCGATCGGTTTGCTCCTCCTTTCCTTGGACGCGCAGGAGGCACGCCCGACGGCCGGCAGGCTTGTGCTGTTCGCCGCGGCCGGCGCCGCCGCGGTCTGGTTCTCGCACGCCGCGGTCATCGTCCTGACCGGTGTGGGCGTTACGCTGGGCGTGCAGGTCCTGCTCGCACGCGATGCGCGCCGGACCCTGGGTCTTGTCGCCGTGGGCGCGGCATGGACCCTGAGCCTGGGCCTCACCTACTTTATTTCACTGCGCCACCTCACCGGGGACGCGTACCTTCAAGAGTACTGGGCGCGCGCCTTCATGCCCCTCCCGCTTTCGGTCAGCGGGCTGCGCTGGTACGTGGAAGCGCCGCTCGACGCGCTGCGCAACCCCGGCGGCATCGTCTTAACGGGCGTGGGTGCATTCGCCGCGCTATACGGCGGCATCACCATCTATCGCCAGAACCGCCCGCGTTTCTGGCTGCTGATATCGCCCATTGTCGTCACGCTTGCGCTGTCCGCGCTGCATCAATACCCCTTCGGACGCCGACTCATTCTTTTCCTGGTGCCGTTCTTCCTCCTGTTCATCGGTGCCGGCATCGGTCGCCTCTTTCAGGATACCCGCGAGAGCGCACCGTTGATTGCCGTGCTCGTGACGGCGCTACTCCTCCTGCAACCGGTCGCCCACGGCCTTGCGGGCGTGTTCACGCCGCCCGATTTCGAACGAACCAAGCCCGTCCTGCAATACCTCGCGGCCCACAAGCAGCCCCAGGACGAGGTCTACGTCTATTATTGGGCGCATTATGCCCTGCGCTTCTACGGGCCCGGCTACGGCCTCCAGCCCGAGTACAACACCGGCATTCCCTCGCGCGAAGACTGGCTGAACTACGTGGCCGACATCGAGCCGTTCCGCGGAAAGCCGCGCGTGTGGTTCGTGTTCGGGCACACCTACCCCGGCGCCGGCGAAAACGACCAGCGTTTCACGCTTACCTATCTCAATACCCTCGGTACCCGCCTCGACGAATATAAATCGCGCGAAGCGGCCGTCTACCTCTACGACCTCACCAGGCCTCCCGAGAAAATCGTAGCCGGTCCCGGTAGTCTCAAACCCTGAGACCGGTCACAGGGGGCGGAAAGAGGCCGAGGTCCTTACGCCCCGGGGAAAGTGCGGCGCGTGCCGGTTCGCGTGTTATCAATTCGCGTTCGGCGGGGCCACCGTAGCAGCAAGGCCTATCCGGGGCAAGAAACCAAGACAAACCCCAGGCGGGTGCATGGGATTCCTGTTCTTGATTCGAAGAAGCGGATTCCCGCCAGCCGGCAAGTTGACTTCAAGTCCGCTCACCGGCTAACGTGCGGCCATGATTACTTCAAACACAACCAGGACACGTGGAGTGGGTCGGTGGTGCCTTGCGGGGCTGCTGCTGACTGTGGCGGTGGGTGCAAGCCTGGGCGCGGCGGAACCGTCGAAAAGCGCCCTCGAAACCGGCGCGGAGGGCTGGGTTGATATCACGCCGTCCGCCGGTTTGAAAGGCTGGTCGCGCGTGCCGGTGCCGCCGGGCGATCCCCGTGGAAAGCAGCAGTGGCATTTGGACGATTCTGGCGAGGGGTT
>JAVEWL010000111.1:0-10962 GCA_034004565.1 FCB group bacterium
CCGCCGTCCTTTACGGACTCGGTTTCCACGAACACGTATACGCGCGGTGGCTCGCTGGTGCTGGGTTCGTTGCTCCCGGGCACGATGTACCAGGCACGGGTCACCGCGACCGACACGACCGGCACCGTCAGCATCACGAGTCCGGTCTTCAGCTTCACGACGGCGACCGTGCCCGACACGACGCCGCCGGTAATCCTGGAAGGCCCGATCGTCGAGTTCGTCACCCACGACCACGCGCTGGTCTATTGGGTCACCAACAAGCCGACCACCTCGACGCTGACCTACGGGTCCGGTTCCACGAAGGCGCTCTCCGGTACCGTGAACAGCACGGAGCTCGCGCTCAAGCACTCCGTCGTGATCACCAACCTGCTGCCGGCGACGGGTTACACCGTCAACTGCACGGCTCAGGACCCGGCGGGCAACCAGGCGCAGGCCGAACCGAGAGATTTCGAGACGCCCGCGCCGGAGATCATCCCCGCGCCGGTGTTCACGGTAATGCCGTCGGTGAGCGAGATCGTCACGACGAGCGCGCTGCTGAGCTGGACCACCGATCAGGCAACCGATGCCTATGCGATGGTCGACGACGGCCAGAAGATCGTCGCCGTGGGCGAGTTGCGCATTGCGCCGGATCACGCGTTCCGGCTGACGGGGCTCGTCGCGGGAACGACCTACACGGTCACGGTGCGCGCGCGCAACACGTCGAGCATCGAGACCGAGAGCAATCCCGTCGTCTTCTCCACGGCTGCGCCGGATACCGTTGCTCCCGCGTTCGTCACGCCGCCCGTAGTCACGGTCGCGACGAACGGCGCTTCCGCAACGCTCGCGTGGACGTCGACGGAGTTGGCGCTCGCGCAAGTGGCGATCGGCACCGCGCCCAACGCGTTAACCGCGATCGCCGAGAGCGACGCGCTCGGGTTGAACGGCGACCTGGCCCTCGCGCCGCTGACACGCGGTACGACGTATTACTACACGGTGACCCTGACCGACGAGGCGGGCAATCCGTTCACGTCGGAAGTCGCTTCGTTCCAGGTGTCTTCACCGCAACGCCCGGGAGGCAACGGAATCCTCGTGCTGGCGGGCGCCCTGGCGGCGATGCTCGGCCTTGCGGGCGGCGACAGCGGCGGTGGCGGCGGCGGACCGTGCTTCATCGCGACGGCGGCCTACGGCACCCCGATGTCGGCGCAGATTGACGTGCTGCGCGAGTTCCGTGACACGTGGCTGCTGAGCAACGCGCCCGGCACGGCGCTGGTCGACCTGTACTACCAGGTGAGCCCAAGCATCGCTCAGCAGGTCGCCGCGCATCCCGCGCTGGCCGTGCTGATAAGGCTGCTGCTGCTGCCGGTCATCGTCTGCGCGAAGCTCCTCATGATCGCACCCGGGTTCATGTGGGCAACGATTGCGCTTTCGATAGTGGCGATCAGGATGCGGATGAAAAAGCGCACCTCGCGATAGAATCGCTGAACTTCAAAGGAGGCCGTGCACACGCACGGCCTCCTTTTTCGTGCCGTTCACAACGCCACTGAGCAATTGCCCCCTCACCCCAAGCCTCTCCCGCACGCTTTGTGGCACCCCCAAGCCGGCTTCATGGCTTGGGGGTGTAGTCTTTTGGTGAAGGCTCCCCTCACCCTACCCCTCTCCCCAAGGAGAGGGAACAAGACTCCAGCCGGGTGTAGCGCTGTGGTTGTTAACCCAGTCAGGCGACCCACACCCCCAACGGGCTCCCTCTCCCTTTGGGAGAGGGGCGGGGTGAGGGCTTCCGCCCAAACCTGCGCTCAGTTCATGGGGCCACCTTTCCCCGTCCAGCCATCACAACCGCCGGCTTGGAATGGACCTCGAAGAAATCCCATACCGTCTGCGGACCGTTGATGTCCTTCGAAGTACGGCCCACGATCCATTCCGGATAGGGATGCGGGCTGCCGGGCCAGGCATGGCCGCCGCCTTCGACGGCGTATAGAACCACCGACGAAGTCCCCGTGCAGGCGCCGAATTCGCGGCGCTCGACTCGCGTGCCGTCATTGGGATCGACATTGGGCAATTCGACCACCGTTGGCTCCGCGGAACACCCATTCACGGCCGCCCACTTCCGCGCGGTCGCCTCAATCGAAAGCAACGAAACGCGTCGGCCCGGTCCCATCTGCACGTCGCCCCCCGCCCACGGAATGATGGGATCTTCAAGCCCCGCGACGAGGACAACGGGAATTGGGTTGGCGGGCGCGCAGGCTTCGGCGTTGTCCTGCGCCATGCTCGCGCCCACGGCCGCGACAGCCGCGACAAGGTCGGCGCGCTCGCAGGCAAACCGCTGCGCCATGAATCCCCCATTGGAAAACCCCGCAATGTAGATGCGCCGCGGATCAACAGGGTGCTGTGATTTGATGCGCTCGATCAGCGCCGCAAGAAATGCGACATCGTCGACGTTGCGCAGGTAGCCGGGCGTGCTGGCTTCGCTGTGGTAATGCCAGGTCCGGCGCACGGCATTCGGAAAGGCGACGATGAATCCCTCGCGATCGGCCAGGGACGCGAAATCCGTCGTGCGCGCCGCGGCGGCCGCGGTTTCGGCAAAGCCGTGCAACACGAGCACAAGCGGAACCCCCTGCCCACCATCAACGGCTTCCGGCACGTGAATAAGATACGACCGGTCGCGGCCGCCGAAGGAGAATTCCTGCGATTCGGTATCACTGGGGGCATGCGGGCAGCCGCAGAGAAGCAGCGTGACGAGCAGGACCGTGCAACAGGCCGGCAGGCGGCTTTTCATGGGTTTCTCCCTGGATTGTTGGAACCCTTGCGAAGACACTCGCTTCCAGAATGAACGATACACGCGTGCGTATCTTGTGTTACAGCACGAGACCCTTTCAAGGCGGAGCGCTACGCCCGATTGACGTTTCCGAGTGAACCCGATAGACTCTCGCCTCATGAGCGAGGAAAAGAAAGTTTCGGTATTGGTGCAGTGGCGTCGACGGTATCGCGGGGGTTACGACGCGGTCACGATGGTGCTGTACATTGCGTTGGTGTACGTGTGGGCCCTGGGCATAGGGCCGCTGGGACGCGATTTCGCGTTGATGGCGGAGCCCGAGCGTCTGCCGCGCATCGTGCGGGCGTTGTGGGAAGTCGAATTGAAGATATTCGGCGCCAACGCGACGCCGTATCTTCTACTCAACCTTCTGCTGCTCTACGCGTGCATGCTGCTTATTTACCGTTTGACGAATCGCGCGGTCCAGGGACCCTGGTGGCTCGGCACACTCGCGGCGCTCTTCTTCATGGCCAACCCCGTGCATTCGGAGGCGGTGCTCAACCTCTCCGGCTCGACGGACCTGTTCCCGGCGCTGCTGGGCCTCGGCGCGCTGGTGGCGTATGCGGAGGTGGCCGTGGGCGCGTCCGCGTGGAAATGGGCGCTGGCCCTGGCGTTGTTCGCGATCGCCGCGCTGGCCTCGCCGATGAACGCGGGACTGATCTTCATAATCCTCCTGTGGGAAATCTTGATCGTCGAACCCGGCGCGCGTTCGTGGAAGCGGCCCCTGCCGTTCGCGACGCTGGCCCTGGCCGGCATCGTGCATTTCTGGCCGCTACTGAGCGCGGCCGATCACCGTTTCTCGAACTTGTTCGCGCCGGTGTATTTCGTGGCGTACCCACTGGGCTTCCTGCCGGAATCGGCGCAGCGTTTTCACGAGCATCCCTGGACCGGCTGGGTTGCGGCCTTCGCGGCCCTGGCGGTGGCGACGCTGATCTATTGGAAAGCCCGCCGGCGCGCGATCCTGTTCGGCATTCTGGCCATGCTGGCGATTCGTTTTTATCCCGGCGATCGAATGATCGATCCCGTGCACCTCATCGGCGGCGGACAACTGCTGCTGCCGACCGTGTTCTTCAACATCGCGCTCGTGACCGTGTTCTTCCGCATGATGGACCACCCCCGCTGGCGCCTGCCCGTCGTATCGGGCACGACGCTGATTGTCATCGTCTTCTTCTGCATGATGATTCGCTCGGAGTTGGCGTGGCGGACCGCGTCGGAGCAGGTTAAGGCGTTCCAGGCGGAGGCCGTCAAGGCGGGCGAACCCATCGGCGTTCTGCCGGACTACCGCTACTTCCGTACGGCGCCCGTGTGCCTGTCCGAGAGCATTCAGCACGACACGCCGTTCAGCACGCGCGTGCCGCACGAATCCCTGCTCGCGTTGCACCAACTGCACGCAACGCCGCTGCACAAAACGAAGATACGCACGGAAGCCGCGCAATGGTCGGACGATAAGGTGAAACTCTGGATCGATTGCGCGACGCTGCGCGAGGCCGCCCCGTGGCCCTACGACCTGCTGCGAAGCTCAAAGACGGAGGGAGCTGCGTGCGTGGTGGAGGTGGAACCCAAGTCTGGAGCCTTGCCGCGCAAAACGCTGCCCCTGACGCCCCCTGCGGACGCACCTGTGCCCTGAATTCTTCATGTAACCCCGAATTCCCATTCGGGATCTTTTGCTTTCTATTCGGAGCGCTACGCTTGAATCAAAAGACCCCGAATGGGAATTCGGGGTTACATTGGCCTCTCACATCCACTGGCCTTTGCGGAAAACGTCTTCCATGATGCGCATGTCTTCGAGGCAATCCTCGCCGTTGCTGCGCGGGGTCAGGTTGTTCGCGATGCAGTCGACGAAGTGGTCGGCCTGGCGCCGGAACGCCCACGAGGGCCGGCTATCGAGCAGCGTCGCCTCGGCGCGATCGCCGCGGTAGATCTCGACGCGCGCGCTGTCTTGTTGCGACAACGGCGACGGCGTCATGACGCGCACCCAGCCGTTGTCGAAATAGAGCTCGGTCTTTTCTTCCCACCAGCTCGCCCGCACGGGCGCGCCGTAGAGGTTGATGGGCACGCCGTCGCTTTCGAGGAGGGTGCTTTGCTGGAAAGTGCCCTCGCGCAGCAGCGCCGCGCGCGCCTCGATGCGTCCCGGAAACAGATAGCGCACAAGGTTGATGTTGTGCGCGAAGATGTTCATATAAAGGTTGAACGCTTCCTGCTGCGCGGGCGACATCCAGTCGGGATTGCGTGGACGAAAATCCAAATTCGACACCTCCGGATCGTCCCCGGTCAGCGGTCCCTCCACGCCGCGAATCCAGTCCCCGCCGAAGCAATAGGCGTTGATGAACACCTGCCCGCCCATCTCTTTCGACGCGCGAAACGCGTCGAGGCGATCCTTCGCGAGGTTGACGCCCTCGTCGTAACGCTTCATGAAGCCCACCATGAGCTTGGCGCCGCCCGCATCGGCGGCTTCGAGCATCTCGACGGCTTCTTCGTAGCTGCCCGCCATGGGCTTCTCGATGAAGACGCTCTTGCCTGCGCGCAGCAGGGGAATGGCGATGTGGCCGTTAAGCAGATGTGGCTGGCTGGCGACGACGGCTTCGACGTCGGGATCTTCGGCGAGCTCGAGGTGCGACTTGTAGATCTTCGAAATGCCGTAGCGCTCGGCGACCTTGAGCGCGAGTTCCTGCCTCGGCTCCGCAATGGCCACCACCTCGCATTGCTCGTTGCGCACGTAATTGCGCAGGTGTGCGATCTGCCCCATGAACCCGACGCCCGCGAAACCGATCTTGACCTTGCCCATGCTGCCGCCCTTTCCTGTGCCCAATGAACCCGGCAAGATGCTACGCGGCACGCGGGGTTACGTCAACTGCGAAAAGAGTTTCCTGTGGCACCCCCAAGCCGGCTTCATGGCTTGGGGGTGTGGGCGTGCGATGGACGAGATGGACAAACAGCTTTCCTCATTCCTCGTTCTTCGTTCTTTCCCATTCGGCGAGTTGGGGGGCGTGCTTGCAGATGCGGGCCAGGATAGCGGCCGTGTCGTCAACGGCGTCGTCGGTGAGGAGGACGTTGCGCCCGAGCGTGATGCCGCCGTGGCGATAGAGATGCTCGGCGCCGTCGTAGGAACGCGCGTAGTTGTCCTGAACGCGGCGATGATCGGGATGCGCGTGGGCCCAGGCGCGCCAGCGGTCCTCGGCGAAGAAGGTGAGAGCCGTGAGGGGTTCGAAAGCCGCGTGCCACACATCCGGCACGCCTTCGGCTTCGAGCGCGGCGGCAAGGGTGTCGAGCGAAAACCCCAACTCGGGCTCATCTACCCGAATCGAGAACTTCGTATGTGCCGAGGTGGTTGCCGTCGACTGCGTGGGCCACGAAGCCAGGCCCGGAAGATGCGCGATCGCCTCTTCCAGCTTCGCGGCATTGCGCCGCAAGGTTTCGAGAAGCGCCGGATAGCCCTTCAACTGTTCCGTCAATACCGCCGCGACGATTTCCGGCAGGCGGCCGTTCCAACCAAGTTCCTCCTGGTCGCGACGACCGTACTCGCCCTCCGTATCGCCCCAGGCGCGCAGCGTGCGCAGCCTGCACGCGGTCTCTTCGTCGCGCGTAAAGACGGCCCCGCCGCCGCCCGCCTGCAACGGCTTCAGCCAGCCGAAGGAGAACACGCCGAGGTCGCCAAAGGTGCCCACGGGGCGTTGGTCCCAGCGCGCGCCGAGCGCGAGGCACGCGTCGTCGATAAGCCCGAGACCGTGGCGCCCGGCGAAGGCCTGCGCGGCGGTGAGGTCTTCCGGGCGTCCCCACATATGCACGGCGATGAGGGCTTTTGTTCGCGGCCCCACGAGCGCGTCGGCGGCCGGCCAGTCGATGTTGGCGGTCTCGGGATCGACGTCAAGAAAGAGCGGCACCCCCCCGGCGTTGAAGACGGAGTAGGCGTCGGCGACGCAGGTGTCGACGCGCATGAGGACTTCATCGCCGGGTTCGATGCCCAGCGCGCGCAGGGCAATCTGCAAGGCCATGCCGCCGCTGTTTACGGCGACGATGTGGCCGCGACTATCGAGGAATTGCGCAAGGTTTGCTTCGAATAGTTGCGTGACTTCGCCGTCGAGCCAGCAGTCTCCGGCAAGCACCCGCGCGATGGCTTCCAGCTCGCCGCCCAGGGCGCGAGGATGGGCCGGAAAGGGTTGCGTGCGGATTGGGGGGCCGCCGAGCAGTACGGGCAGGTCTGGCATGACGTTTTCCTAAGAATGGGTCTTATGGGTCTTATGGGTCCTATAAGACCTATAAGACCCATTTTTTCTCAAAGAAGCGGCCCCTCTCAGTTGGCGAAGAGGGGCCGCTGGAAGTTCCTTAGTTGCCGATGGTGACTCGTTCGCCGAATTCGCCGAAGCGATTTGACCGCATGAAAACCTTCGTGCCGGGCGCAAGCTTTTCGGTGACCGCGAAGGCCACCCGCCGCGCCTTTGCGTTGCCCTTGCCTAGGATTTTCTCGCCTTCGGGCGTCTGGGCCACGAGGCTGCAATCGCCCATGTCCCACGCGGCCTCGCCGGTGTTGATCACGGTCAGCGTGTCGCCGCTTACTGCAACTTCAGCGTTGAGGAACTCCGGCGGCATGGGCGCTACATACGGTACCGCGCCAACGCCGGTATACGGACACGTCGTCGAGGTGACGTTGCCCGCGCGCCCGGCGATCTGGAGTCGCTTGCCCGCGCGGTAGGCGTCGCCGAATTCCTTCGAATGGCGCTGCACCGCCGCGGCCAGGCCCTGCGTCGAAGAATAGATGTCCACGTTGATGACGTCGCCCTTGGGCAGCGCGCCGCCGGCCTTCAGGATCGGCGCCGTGTCGCGCAACACCTGCGCCGAGGGGCGAAGGCTGCTGTCGGGAGAGACGATGCCGTAGTCGCTGCGCTCGTCGACGCGATAGCCGCCGGGGAACCACCAGCCCGCCCAGCCACCGTCGCCGGTCCTGAGGACCATGTCGGCGAAGGCCTGGTACAGCCGACCCTGCGCCACAAGCGCCTGGTCGCCGCCCATCCACACGTGCTGGCCGAATTCGGTCCAGACCACGGGCTTGCCGTTGCCGGCCCAGCGTCCGAACTGCGACACGAACGCGGCGTCGGTGATGTTCTCGGGACCGTAGCCGTAGCCTTCTGGCGACATGAAGTCGAGGTGCGCCGAACCGGCGGTGAGCTGGAACTGCATCGATTCCGTGGCCCAGTTCGTGCCGGTGCCGCCGTAGCCCGTGCGCGCGGCCACGAGGTGCGTGTCGTCGATGGACTTGATGATGCGGATGACCTCGCGATAGCGCTTGCTGATGAGGTCGTCCAGGAAGCGGCGGTAGGCGGCGACCATGACGCGTTGATCGCCATCCTTCGAGATTTGCTCGTCGGAGGGCGCGGTCACCTTGCCATCAACGCGGTTCGCGGGAACGCCCCAGGCCTTCTCGGCACGTTCGAGGCTGCCGTACTGCTCGACAATCCACGCGTCCCATAGGTGGTCGTAGATCTTGCGGCTCTCGTACTTGCCGACGATGGGTTCCCAGGCCAGGTCATACGCGACCACGCCGGGCGCGCCCGCCAGATCCGCCGCGCGCAGCATCTCGACGAAATCCCGCTGCATCAGGTCGTCGTCGCCCTTGGGGAAAATCGGATGCGCGCTGAAGAGGAAGATGTTGGCCTTGATGCCGTGGAGATTGCAGCGGAAGACGAAGTCGCGAAGCGCCGGCGCCTGGCTGATGTTGTTGAACTGGATGCTCACCATGTTCACGCCCATTGATTCAAGCGTGGAGAGATCCTGTTCGATGCATTCCGGCACGTAGAAGTCCGGTTCAAGCCAGTGCAGGAAATAGGGCTGCGGTTCGAGTCCGCTCACGCACAGCGGCCAGAAATTGATGCCGTGCGCGAACCAGCGCTTCCCGCCGATGGTGAATTCGCCCGTGGCATCGTCGACGCGAACGAGATCGCCGCCCGGTTCGGGCACGCGGAGCTTTTCCTGCTCGACGGCCCAGGGGCCCGCGCCGATCCACAGTGGCAGGCGCCGCGCAAGCGTCGAAAGGTATTCAACCGACGGCTTGAAACCGCAGAAGGTGTAGGTGCCGCCGGCCTGGCGCCACGTCATCGACAGCGGCGTTGCGACCCACAGGCCGGCCTTGTTGTAGCCGCGCACAAGGGGTTCCCAGGTGAAGCCGCGCGTCGTGGAGAGGTGCATCGGCCTGGGCACGGGCGACACCACCGGGCCCGCCGGGGGCAAGGCCTCGCCGCGCATGAAAGGACCGTTCTCGTAGATTTCGGCCGTGGTGGAATACGTCTTGTACGCCGGACAAAAGCCTTCCAGCTTCGGAATCTCCGGCGGCGCGAAAGTGCCTTCCACCTTGCCCGTGCCGACGTTCGCAATCGAGTAACCGTAATGTCCCTCGGCGATGGGCTGATGCGATGCGGCGAAACCGAAGATGACCTTCTCAAGGTTCTCGAAACGGACGTAGTCGCCGGGGCCGCCGCGGCCCTGCGACGTACTGTCGCGCCAATATTCAAAGCTGTCGCGGTGGACGCCGATCTCGCGTTCGTCGCCGATCGCCACCACGGTCATCCAGCGCGTGCCATCCTTCTCGCGCAACTCGACCAGCAGACTCTTGGCCTGATCGCGGCCCGCGGCTCGGAAACGCAGCACATTGTCGTCGGCCGAGCCGGGCTTGCACGGAATGTCTATCGTCTCCCAGCCCACGGGCGGCACCAGTTCCACCTCGCCCGAGAACCCGCCCGGGATCGGCGTATACGATACGGGCGCCTCGGGATTGCGAGTCCCACGCACCGCGTTCTTCAAATCGATTGCGGACCAATCCACGATATTGGTGCTGCGCTGCACACTGCCGAGCACCTCGTCGGCACTTTTCCACTCGTCCCCCAGCGGATACAGCGGCACCTCGAAGGCCGGTCCGCCCACCGCCAGCAAATGCCCGCCGCGCTCGATGAACGCGCCAATCATGGGCACACCCGGCGCGGGAAATTCGCGGCATTCCGGAAGCAGCAGCAGAGTTTCCGGTCCGAGGGACGGGATGTCAGCCAGGGTAACGGCGCGCGCCCCGATTTGCCCGGCAACCGACTTGCCCAGGTCCGCCCCCGCCCCGTCCACCAGCACCGCCGGCTGCGGAACCACCGCAACCGCACACAGCAATAACGCAAGCATACTCATGGTTGAACTCCTCCGCCGGGAATCATATCGAAGGAACGGACCGGATTGCACATGTGAATTGCAATGGAACCGGTGGACGAATGCCCCCTCACCCCGGCCCTCTCCCCCGATGGGGGAGAGGGGGACAATCCAAGTGGCTGCATTGGGCTTTCCCCCTCTCCCCCATCGGGGGAGAGGGCCGGGGGGAGGGGGCGCTCGTCCAGCGGCTCCATTGCGGTAGAATCACGAATGCTCGAAGCACAAGGAGACATACCCATGGGCCTTGAGAATAAGGTTGCGATCGTAACCGGCGGCGCGCAGGGGATCGGGATGGCCACATCAATGGCCTTCGCCGAGGCAGGCGCCCACGTATTCGTTGTCGACGTCGACGAGGAAGCCGGCGCCGAACTGGCCGCCATGACGTCCGCGGCCGGCCACGCCGTCACGTTCATAAAAGGCAGCGTGGCGGAGGAAGACGACGTCGCGGCATTCTGCGCACGCGTCGCACGCGAAGCGGGCGCTATCCACGTGCTCATCAACAACGCCGGCGTGATGGATACGGCCGACCTCACCGAACGACCGATGGACGCGTGGGACCGAATCCTGGGGATCAACTTGCGCGGGCCTTACATGTGCGCGAAATACGCCGCGCCCCACATGCCGCAGGGCAGCGCCATCGTCAATATCGCATCCACCCGCGCCCTGATGTCAGAGCCCAACACCGAACCGTATTCCGCCTCGAAAGGCGGCCTTCTGGCGCTGACGCACTCGCTGGCCATTAGCCTTGCCCCGCGCCGCATTCGGGTGAACTGCATCTGCCCCGGCTGGATCGACACGGCGCGCTGGAAGAAGAAGTCGCAGCGCACGGAGTTGCAACACTCGGCCCGCGATCACGGGCAACATCCCGTGGGCCGTATCGGTGAACCCAACGACATTGCGCAGGCCTGCCTCTTCCTGGCCGACGGCGACAAGTCCGGCTTCATGACCGGTGCCAACATTGTCATCGACGGCGGCATGACCGTGAAAATGATCTA
>JAVEWL010000112.1:0-10960 GCA_034004565.1 FCB group bacterium
CCACAAGCCACGCGACTTCGTCACGCGGCTTGAAGGTGCCACACGGAAACCACTACCCCCCTCGCATGGGCATCAGCGGAAAGGGCGAAACTCCAGGCATGTGTGGTTGTGAAATTCTCCTTGCGGTGCCGTTATGGGGGTAGAATGACCGGCGAGGAGAGTCGATATGGACCAGGCGGATGTGGTGTTGCTCGAGCGATGGGTGGAGCGGCGGGACGCGGAGGCGTTTCAGGCGCTGGTGCGGCGGCATTCGGCGTTGGTGTTCTCGGTGTGCAGGCGGGTGCTGGGCGATGCGGCGCGCGCGGAGGATGTGACGCAGGAGTGCTTCCTTAAGCTGGCGATGGGGGATGCGAAGCCGGGGGCGTTTCTGGGGCCGTGGCTGCACAAGATGGCCACGCGGCGTTGTCTCGATACGCTGCGTTCGGAGGGGCGGCGGCGCGCGCGTGAGGAGCGCTATGTCGCGCAGGGACCGCAGTCGGTCGAGGTGCGCTGGGAAACACTGGAGCCGCTGATCGACGAGGCGCTGGCGCAGTTGCCGGAGCGGTACCGAGTGGCGGTGACGGCGCATTTCCTGGAAGGGTTGACGCACGAGGAGGTCGCGCAGCGTTTGGGGATTCCGCGGTACACGGTTTCGTACCGGATCTCGCGGGGGCTTGAGCGCTTGGGGGTGTGGCTGCGGTCGCGGGGCGTGAATGTGGCGTCGGGCGTGTTGATCGCGCGGCTGGGGGAGATGCCGTTGGCGCCGGTGCCGCCGGACTTGGCGGCGAGCCTTTCGAAAATGGCGCTGACTTGTGCCGCGCGGGCGGTGCCGCATGTGGGGTGGGTTTGGACAGCAGTGACCGCATACAAAGTTATTGCGCTTGTAGCTGTGATGAGCGTACTGGGTGTGGCGTATCAGTATCAGCCATTTGCGCGTTCCTTAGGAGCCGTAGTACCTCCTGTTGCAGTGCCTACAGGAGAGCGCCTGGGACAGTTCGAGAGCGTTCCAAGAGCGCGCGCGGAGGAAGAGGCCGCGAAATCCGCAACCTTCCCGCAAAGGGAGGTGGTGGACAGTGTGGTGTTTTCCCCCGCATCAACCCCGTCAGACGCGACGTTTTCTTGCGCGGTCAACGGAAGGGTTGAGGATACCAACGGCCAGCCCATTTCGAATGCACTGGCACAACTGTTCCTCACTTCGCAGCCCGAGCAGGTTCGCGCGAGCACCGAGGTTCTATCGGCGAGAACCGACAGGAATGGCGCGTTTCGGATTGCCGGCATTGCCTATGATCGTCTGCAACCTTTTGGGACGGTGGCCGTGAGTGCCGAGGGATTCATGAGCGCCGGTCGTGAGGCAAGCATCGGTGGACCGGGCGACAATGACATGGGCTCTCCCTTGGTGCTGCGGGAGGGCGTGACCGTTGTCTTGAAGGTACTCGGTGGTGATGGCGCGCCCATGCCGAAAGCGCGAGTCCATGTGCTTGAGACTTTGCCGCTTGGCCTGACGCATTTGGCGGTTGAAGCCGACGATGCGGGGCTGTTTCGGGTGGGATTGCCTTCGGGCCACGTGCCTGAGGAGCGGAACGTAACCGTTCGTGTCATTACCCGAGAGTGGGGAGAGGCATTTTTCAAAGCGATCGTACGGCCTGATCGGGTCACTGCCCTGCGAATGCCCGCATCAACTCGAGTAACGGGCCGTGTTGTTCGTGCAGATGGAGGCCCTGCGACCGGTGTATGTGTCAAAGCCATCCTTGCGCACACCAAGTTGAACGTTGCGAGCACGTACGAATCCCTCACCGATGACAATGGCAACTATAACTTGCCGGGCCTTCCTCCGGATTGTGCCTGTTCCGTCTGGGTGGACACGTTCGAGAATGGACGAACGAAGGTCCTGACGGGCAGGCACTCGTTGGGCGTGCTTGCACCGGGATCGACCATAGAGCATGACTTCTGCTTGGCAGAACCCATGCGCGTGCGGGGAACCGTTACCGGTGACCGGTCGGGACAGCCGATGAAGGCCGGTTTTTTCGTTGGATACGTTCAAGAAGGCACCACCGCCAAACAGAGCACACCGGTTCAAGCGGACGGTACGTATGAGTTAGAGCTTTTCTCCGAAGGCAGGTATCGCATCTACCCTATTCCTCCGGAGGGAGAATGTGGCAACGATCTGTCGCACAAGTATGGGCGAACCGTTGACGCTGCCTTGGGCTCGGAGCAGACACTGGACCTGAAAGCACCGGATACATTTTCTTTGGCTATACGACTCTTGAATGAGCATGGGGAGCCCTTGTCCAATCATATGGTGCAAACGTTCTTTGATCATGAGTTGAGCGGCGAATTGCCTATTTCGTCCGGTGTCACCGATGATGCGGGGCGCTTTCGTTTTGCAGGGTTCCCGGCGGGTAAGGCTGGCTGGTTTGTAGTGATCGGCGGCAGCGGCAGAGTGGAAACAGGTCGTGTCGTGGGCGAACCGGGCGTCGATTATCCGGAGGAGACGGTGGTGTCGTATGAACAGGCGGGGTTAAGCGGGGTAGCCTTGGGGCCAGATGGCAAGCCGTTGGCCGATTGTCGAATCGCGGTGCGCATGGAATTGCCCGGGGTTGAGGTGGACGGTGCACGGGTGGACGCGACTTCGACGGTGGTCTACGTTGAGAGCGACGCCGCCGGGGTGTTCACCGTACCCAGCGATGTGCCTGCCACTTTTTTCAACTTGGTGATACATGCATCGGACAGGGAGGGGCGCGGGTTCACTGCGAACGTGGGCGGCGCGGAGTGCGTGGCGGGGCAGGTGCTGGAGCTTGGGACGCTGACGTTTACGGCCGATGCGAATGCGGGGGCGGCGCTGGAGCGGATTTCGGTGCCGTTTGCGTGGGGGAAAAATGATCTGATTGTGCTTTGCGGTTGCTGCGGGGGCGAAGGACCTGAACGACTCAAAGGACCAAAAGGACTGCAAGGACAGCAAGGACGATGGGGTGGGCGAAACCTCTGGTCTCCCCTCACCCTTACCCTCTCCCCAGGGAGAGAGAAGAAGAGGGTCTGCGCTTTGCGGGACGACTTAGCTCCAACATTCGTTTGGACATGCCACCTCCAAACTTGTTTGGGGGTGGCATGCCGGAAGGGGATGTTTGGGGTGATTCCGATTTGAGATTGCTTCGTCGGCGTGGGACGCCTTCTCGCAATGACTGGTTTTCGTTGGGGATGGGATGAAAACACCCCCAAGGCCATGAAGCCGGCTTGGGGGTGCCACAAGATTGCTTGGGGTTAGGCTATTCCCACTCGATGGTGCCGGGGGGCTTGCTGGTTACGTCGTAGAGGACGCGGTTGATGTGCTGCACTTCGTTGCAGATGCGGCCGGCGACGCGCTGGAGCACTTCGGGGGGGAAGCGGAACCAGTCGGCGGTCATGGCGTCTTCGCTGGTGACGGCGCGCAGGGAGCAGACTTCTTCGTAGGTGCGTTCGTCGCCCTGGACGCCGACGCTGCGGACGGGCAGGAGGCACACGAGGGCTTGCCAGATGTCGTCGTAGAGGCCGGCGTTCTTGATCTCTTCGATGAAGATGGCGTCGGCGTCGCGCAGGGTGTCGAGGCGGTCTTTGGTGATGGCGCCGACGCAGCGCACGCCCAGGCCGGGGCCGGGGAAGGGGTGGCGCTGGACGATGTCGTCGGGGAGGCCGAGTTCTTTGCCGAGCCGGCGGACTTCGTCTTTGAAGAGTTCGCGCAGGGGTTCGAGGAGCTTCATTTTCATGGTTTCGGGCAGGCCGCCGACGTTGTGGTGGCTCTTGATGGTGACGCTGGGGCCGCCGGTGGCGGAGGTGCTTTCGATGACGTCGGGGTAGAGGGTGCCCTGGGCCAGAAAGTCCATGTGGCCGAGCTTGTGGGCTTCTTCTTCGAAGACGTCGATGAAGATCTTGCCGATGATCTTGCGTTTCTCTTCGGGTTCGGTGACGCCGTGGAGGGCGTCGAGGAAGCGGTCAACCGCGTCGACGTAGACGAGGTTGATGTGGAAGTTGTCGCGGAAGACCTTCTGGACGAGTTCGGGTTCGCCTTTGCGCAGGAGGCCGTTGTTGACGAACACGCAAGTGAGGTGGTCGCCGATGGCGCGGTGGATGAGGACCGCCGCGACGCTGGAGTCGACGCCGCCGGAGAGGCCGCACACGACGCGTCCATCCCCCACTTTCTTGCGGACGTCTTCGATGGCGATTTCGACGAAGCCGCCCATGTCCCAGGAGGCGTCGCAACCGCAGATTTTGTGGACGAAATTCGAAAGGAGCGTCGGGCCTTGCGGCGTATGGACGACTTCGGGGTGGAACTGTACGCCGTAGAGTTGCGATTCGGTGTTGGCGATGGCGGCGAAGGGGCAGTTCTCGGTGTAGCCGACGGCCTTGAAGCCGGCGGGCAGGATCGAGATGGCGTCGCCGTGGCTCATCCAGACTTGGGCGTGGTTATCGATGCCGTCGAGGAAGCCCGCGCCGTTGGAATGGTCGAGGTGCGCGATGCCGTATTCGCGGCGCTGGGCGCGCTCGACTTTGCCGCCGAACATCTGGCCCATGAGCTGTGCGCCGTAGCAGATGCCGAGCACGGGCACGCCGAGGCTGAACACGCCGGGGTCGGGCATGGGCGCGCCCTTGGCGTGTACGCTGGCGGGTCCGCCGCTCAGGATGATTCCGGCGGGATCCATTGCCTTGAGCTCGATGGCGGTGACGTTGAAGGGCACGATGAGGCTGTACACGTTGGCCTCGCGGACGCGCCGCGCGATGAGCTTGCTGTACTGTGCGCCGAAGTCGAGTACGACGACCGGTTTCCCAATCCCTTGCATAGTGGCTATCTCGTGAGCTGGTAGTTGGGCGGTTCTTCCGTGATCACGATGTCGTGCGGGTGGCTTTCGCGAAGGCCCGCCGTGGTGACCCGGAGGAACTGCGTTTTCGTCTTCAGTTCGTGAATGGTGCGGCAGCCGCAATACCCCATGCCGGCGCGAACGCCGCCGAGGAGTTGATGTATGTATTCGGCGAGGGGTCCGCGGTAGGGCACGCGGCCTTCGACGCCTTCGGGAACGAGTTTCGAGTTGTCCTGGTCCATCTGGAAGTAGCGGACCTTGCTGCCGCGCTGCATGGATTTGATGGAGCCCATGCCTCGGTAGACTTTGTTGGTGCGTCCTTCGTAGAGGATGGTTTCGCCGGGGCTTTCGGCGGTGCCGGCGAAGAGGCTGCCGATCATGACGCAATCGGCGCCGGCGGCGATGGCTTTGGCGATGTCGCCGGAGTATTTGACGCCGCCGTCGGCGATGACGGGGACGCCCTTGGGAACGGCGACGGAGGCGACTTCCATGATGGCGGTGATCTGCGGCATGCCGGCGCCGGAGATGACGCGGGTGGTGCAGATCGAGCCGGGGCCCATGCCGACCTTGACGGCGTCGGCGCCGTTTTCGATAAGCTCGGCGGCGGCTTCTGCGGTGCCGATGTTGCCGGCGACGATATCGACGTCGGGGAAGGCGTCCTTGAGCATTTTGAGGGTATCGATGACGGTCTGTGAGTGGCCGTGGGCGGTGTCGATGACGAGCACGTCGACGCGGGCGTCCACGAGAGCCCGTGCCCGGAGCAGTTCGGCCTGGCCGACGCCGACCGCGGCCGCGACGCGCAACCGGCCCATGCTGTCTTTGCAGCTCAGGGGGTAGTCGCGGGCCTTGGTGATGTCTTTAATCGTGATCAAGCCCTGGAGAATGCCGTTGGCATCGACAATCGGGAGCTTTTCGATGCGGTGCTTGTGCAGGAGTTCCTTGGCCTGGTCGAAGGTGGTGCCGGGCGGGACCGTGATGAGGCGGTCCTTCGTCATGACCTCCGAGATGGGCGTGCTGTAGTCTTCGAGGAAGCGCAGATCGCGGTTCGTGAGAATGCCGACCAGCTTGCCGCGCTCGTCCGTGATGGGCACGCCGGACACGTGGTAGCGCGCCATGAGGTCTTCGGCGTCCTGGACCTTGTGCGTGGGCGAGAGGGTGAAGGGGTGCGTGATGACGCCCGCCTGCGATCGCTTGACGCGGTCGACCTCGTCGGCCTGCTCCTCGACGCTGAGGTTCTTGTGGATCACGCCGATGCCGCCGTGCTGGGCCATGGCGACGGCCAGACGCGCCTCGGTGACGGTGTCCATGCCGGCGCTGACCAATGGGGTGTTTAGAGTTACATTGCGGGTAAAGCGTGTGGAAAGGTCGGCGTCGCGCGGTAACACGTCCGAGCGCGCGGGTCGCAGGAGCACATCGTCGAAAGACAATCCTTCCGTCATCCGTCCGTTGATTTCCATAGCGCCTCGCTGAATAAGCCCTGGTCCCCTAAATCGAAAGCCGTCAGATTAGCTTCCGAGGTGAATTGGTAATTATAGGAATGCGTGCGGAGGGTGTCAAATTCCCGCCTTGGGCGTGGGTCCTGGGGGCGGTTTTTCGCGGTGGCTGAATGTGGCACACCCCCAAGGCCTGCTGTTGCGGGGCTTGGGGGTGGCCGAGGGTTGCGTCATCCTTGCTGGGCGACGTGTTCTTTCAGGTCGGTGTAGGGGGGGAGTTCGCCGCCTTCGGCTTCGTAGATGTCTTCGAAGAGGGTGGTGAAGAGGCCGGTTTCGGCGCGGGTCTGGGATGCGAGGCTGCCCTTGGCGTTTTCGCGGCCGTAGAGTGCGAGCGCTTCGGCGAGGTCGGCCATGCTTTTGAGGGTCTTGGGCGCGAGCACGTCGACCTCGCCGCCGCGCTCGAGCACGTCGAGGTACTTCAGTGTGGCCGAGGTCTGGAAGCGCGGGAGGCGCTTTTCGGCGGCGGCGTTGCGCAGGAGGGTGCGGGCGTCTTCAATGAGGACGAGCTTGCGGCGCAGGGCATCGAGGAACTGTCCGTAGACGTCTTCGTTGGCCTTGGCGACCTTTGCCAGGGCGTCCGCGACGTTTCGGAAATCGTCCGAGGCGAATTCGTCCATCTTGAAGCGGAACTTGCCGGAGGTGTTGATGGTGTCGCGCATGCCGCCGTCGACGGACTCGTTGTACAGGCCGATGGACAGCACTAACGGGCGGCTGTAGAGGTACGGCACGTCGGCGAAGACGGCGGGCCGCCAGCCGAGTTTTTCGGGCGCGACGCACTTGCTGAAGCGCAGCAGGCCGCGCTTTTCGTCGTCGCCGCTGAGCACCCAGCCGTTTTTTTCGGTGAGGTCGAGGAATTCGCGGGGATCTTCCCAGCCCAGGCGCGAGGCGAGGGCGGCGTAGAAGTACTTGCCTTCGGTATTGCGCAGGGTGTAGACGCCTTCGGCGACGGCGCGGACCGTGTTCTTTTGGGCCGCCAGGATGGAAACGCGGGTGGGGTCGGTCTGGTTGTCGTAGAGGGCCTTGCCGATGCCCATGAGGCGCAGGTAGTGGGTGCGCCCGTTCGAGCTGAATTCGTCCTCGCTGGCGAGGAAGAAGTTGTCGATCTCGTCGGCGTTGACGCGGACCACCGTGCCGCCGAACGCCTCGCCCAGTTCCTTGGCCTGGTCTTCCGTCAATTTCCGGACCGCCGTTTTCTGTGCCGCCATGATTTCCGTCTCCCTCCGTGGACAAGGGGCCACCGGCCCCGCAGTCGCAATCGGTGTTAACCCGAGGTTTTATGCTGACGTGGAATGAGCCCCGGATTGGATGCCTGGCCAACCCGAGGGAGGCGCATTGTAATGCGCGGGGGCTCGCGGCGCAACGGCCGGCTTTCCCCTTTATTTGGAGGCGGAGACGCAATACAATGCCGGTAGCAAAATCGACCGGCGGATCGAGTGAAGGACCCTTGAGGGAGGACGACATGAGCGACGAGATGCAAGAAATCCAAAACGAGGACCTGCGGGAACTCGACAGCGCGCTGCCCTGGGACTGGCCCGAGGAGGCTTCGGATACCCTCATCAAAATCCTCAAGAACCGCGCGGAAACCGAAAACGATCGCCTCGTGGCCGCGGAACTGGCAGGCGAATACGTCGTGGTGAACGACGAGATCGTGGACGAGTTGCTGAAAGTGCTGAATGCGGAGGATGAGCCGGAGGCGCTCCGGTCGCAGGCGGCCATTTCGCTGGGGCCGGCCCTGGAGGCCGCCGATACGGACGGCTTCGAGGATCCGGAGGACTCGCCTATCAGCGAGGAGAGCTTCAAGAAGATTCTGGAGGTTTTGCCTCGCGTGTATTCGGACACGAAGGTTCCGAAACTCGTACGGCGTCGCGTGCTGGAGGCGGCGGTTCGCGCGCCGCAGGAGTGGCATAAGGACGCCATTCGCGCGGCGTACGCCGACAGCGATCCGGAATGGAAACTGAGCGCGGTGTTCGGCATGGGTTGCCTGAAGGGTTTCGACAAGGAGATCCTGGAGTCGCTCGATCACGATGACTCGGAGATCGTGTACGAGGCCGTGCGCGCGGCGGGGAGCTGGGGTTTGACGCAGGCCAAGGGTCACATTCGGACAATTCTTGCCGCCGACGAGGTCGAGAAGCCGTTGCTGCTGGCGGCCATCGAAGCGGCTGTGACCGTGGCGCCGGAAGAAATGGCGTCGCATCTGGCCGATTTGATGGATTCGGAAGACGAGGAAGTCGCTGAAGCGGCGGCGGAATCCCTGGCCATAATCCGTGCCGAGGCGGGCGAAGAATAGGACGCGGGGAAATACACGCCACCCCCGGCCCTTGTTGAATCAGGGCTCGGGGGTGTTTTTTATGTAATCCCGAGTTCCTATTCGGAGTCTTGGTTCGAGAAAAGCGCTACGAAGAAAAAGCAAAGACCCCGAATGGGAATTCGGGGTTACATTGGGCGTCTTGATCGATTGCGGCTTTATGGGTCTATACTGTGACTTCCGCTTTTCTTCACCACACGACGAAAGGAACGGCGATGTCTACCTTCATGAGTTTCCTGCTGGTGATGGCAACGGTGGCGGCCGGCGAGGCACAACCCGAGGGCGTTGACCGGGCCTTGCAGCGCGGTCCGGACGAGTTCCTGGTGAAGGCGGTGGTGGGTCCGCGGAGAGACGGCGCGTACGTGGTGCCGACGACGCAGATTGTCGATCCCGCCGGCGCGTCCATCCAGTTTCCGGGCCGGCCCGTCGATGTGGCGTTGAGCCCGGACGGCGCATTGGTCGCGGTGAAGAACCGGCACGATGTCCTGTTCGTGGATGCGGCGTCGCATGCGCTGCTGCAAACCCTCGCGTTTCCCAAGAAGACGGGCGCGACGTTTGTGGGGCTTGCGTGGAGCCGCGACGGCAAGCGCGTCTACGTCACCGAGACGAAAAGCAATCTCCGTATGGCGGTGCGCGGCGAGGACGGCAAGTTTGCGTGGTCGGAGGAGATTGTTCCGCTTCCGGGACCCGTGGGCGAGAAGGAGCCTAACGCGGCGGCCGGTGGCGTTGCGCTCGACGAGGACGCGGGCTTGGCGTATGTGACGCTGAGCCGGAACAATACGCTGGGCATCGTGAATCTCTCCACCAAGCAGGTCGAGGCGCAGATTCCGGTGGGCATTGCGCCGTACACGGTGCTGCTGCACGCGGGCAAGGCCTACGTGAGCAACTGGGGCGGGCGCGTGCCGCGCGAGGGCGACGCAACCGGGCCGACGTCGGGCAGCAAGGCCGTGGTGGACGCGGCGACGGGTATTGCCTCGACGGGTACGGTGTCCGTGGTCGATTTGGGCGAACGGAAGGTCGTGGCCGAGATCGAGACGGGGCTGCACCCGAGCGGGATGGTTTTCTCGCCGGACCGTGCGCGGCTTTACGTGGCCAATGCGAACAACGATACGGTGACGGTGATCGATACGGCCGCGAATGCGGCGGTGGACACGATCGGTGTGAAGCCGATGGCCTCGCTGCCGTTCGGAAGCGCGCCGAATGCGCTGGCGGTGTCGGCGGACGGCGCAACGCTGTATACGGCCCTCGGTGGGAACAATTGCATCGCCGTGGTGGACGTGGCGGCGACGCGTGTGAAGGGGTTGATTCCGACGGGATGGTATCCGGGCGCGATCGCGCTTCAGGCGGACGGCGCGCTGGTGGTTGCGAACACGAAGGGCGTGGGCAGCCGCTTTGAGAAGGCCAATCCGGAGCAGAAGGCGGAGCTTTTCGGCGAGGGCGCGCCGGGACGCAATTCACACGATCATCTGGGGTCGATTACGTTCGTACCGGCGGTGACGGACGAGCAACTCGTGCAGTATACCGAGCGGGTGGCGGCGAACATGCGCCTGCCGATGATGCAGCAGGTGCTGAACCTGCCAAAGGTCGAGGAGAAGACGGTACCGGTGCCAACGCGGCCGGGTGAGATTTCGCCGTTCAAGCACGTGCTTTACATCATCAAGGAAAACCGCACGTATGATCAGGTCTTCGGCGATCTTCCCCAGGGCAACGGCGATCCGCGGTTGTGTCAGTTCGGACGTGAGGTGACGCCGAACCATCACGCGCTGGCCGAGGAATTTGTGCTGCTCGATAATTTTTACTGCAACGGGGTGTTGAGCGCGGACGGGCACCAGTGGACCGACGAGGGGTATGTGACGGACTATTTGGAAAAGAGCTTCGGCGAGTTTGTGCGCAGCTATCCGTATGACGGGGATGACGCGCTGGCGTATGCGTCGTCGGGGTTTATCTGGGACCACGTGCTGCGCAAGGGTCTGACGTTCCGCAACTACGGCGAGTTTGTCGGCGCGAAGATCGAACCGGATACGGCGACGTGGACGGAGTTGTACGAGGACTTCAAGAGCGGGGCGAACGCCATCAAGATCAGTCCGATTGCGCAACTCGATACGTTGAAGCCGTATCTGTGCCCGACGTATATCGGGTTCCCGGGGAAGGTGCAGGACGTGTACCGCGCGCGGGAATTCATAAAGGAATTGAAGGAGTTCGAGGCGAAGGGCGAGTGGCCCAACTTCACGATCATGCTCCTGCCCAACGACCACACCAGCGGCACCCGCGAGGGAATGCCGACGCCGCGCGCGGCCGTGGCCGACAACGATCTCGCGCTGGGTCATATCGTCGAGGCGGTGACGCACAGCAGG
>JAVEWL010000113.1:0-10932 GCA_034004565.1 FCB group bacterium
CTTGCATGAACCAACAATAAGGTAAGGCATGACCTATGAAAAAGCATCACGATAAGGACAAGCACGAGAACCCTGAACTTACGAGTCACGACGCCGACAGCAATCCCGACCCGCTTACCGGCGCTCCGGGTTCGCATCCGGTTGGAACCGGTGTTGGCGCGGCGGCGGGCGGCGCGACCGGCGCGGCCATTGGGTCCGTTGCGGGCCCGGTCGGCGCGGCAGTCGGCATCGTAGCGGGCGCGATTGCGGGCGGCCTGGCCGGAAAAGGCGCCGCCGAGAAGATCGATCCTACCCGCGAAGACGAGTATTGGAGGCACGAGTATCCGAAACGGACGTATGCCGATCGCGACGTGCCCTACGAAACGTATCAACCCGCCTATCGCACCGGCTACGAAGGCTACTCACGCTACCAGGGCCGGCGGTACGACGAGGTGGAATCCGACTTGCAGCGCGACTACGAAACCAACCGCGGCGAGTCCGATCTCGGCTGGGACAGGGCCCGGCATGCCACGCGCGACGCGTGGGACCGCATAGGACGCGCCATGCCCGGCGACGCCGACCACGACGGCCGGTAGGCATTCCATCCCTCAGGCACCCCAGGCGGGATGGACCCAATTGGGTCCATCCCGCCTCCTTTTCAGGAGGAAAATCCCTCGGGGTTGGGTGGCGCTTTTTCCTTGAGCACGGAAACAATCAGCTTCCCGTCTCCGAAGGCAATGTTCTCGGTACCCGCCACGACCGGACCGGGAAAGGCGAACGATTCGCGGAATTCACGGCCGCGTTCTTCGCCCGACACCTTCAGCACACCTTTCTCCACGGACGCATCAATGTCGCTTTTCTTGAAATCGGGCAGGGCCACACTAACCACGTAGCGGGTCGGCGTCTCCGCGAAATCGAACGTCGGATTAAAGGCGCCCGCAACCGCCCGCGGAGGCTCCACCTCCATCCCCAGGTCACGGAGCAAGTCTCGTATCAGCGCGCTCTTGGACGGATCGTCCATCAAGCGCTCGACTTCCCGCTGCAATCCGAGGCTGTCACCCGCCGGACCTTTTGAAGCGGCTCCGTCACCGGTAAGACCGTCCAGCTCGGCGGTCAGCATCTTCTCCAGATCGGCCGCCATCGGGCCCTTTCCGCTCAACGCCAGGTAAAGTTCACGATGAAGCCAGACGAGGTAAGTGGTTTGAAGGGCAAGGGAAATCGTCAGCAGCACGACCAGCGCGCCCAGAAACCACGTGAGCTTATTAGTGCCGCGCATCGGTTAATTCTCCTCGGCAGTTGTTTCCCCAAGGCTCTACACAAAAGAAACGCGGACGGGACCGAGATCCCATCCGCGTTTACGGACTTTTTTCGTATGTTACCCGGACACTTCCACGGCGATTCGTTTCGGCTTCGCGTGCTCGGCCTTGGGCAGATGCAGCGTCAGAACGCCGTTGCGCAACTCCGCGCGAATCTTCTCACGGTCAATCCGGTCGCTCAGTTCGAACTGCCGGAAGAAATCGAGAAGCTTGTATTCGCGATACAGCGGCTCGCCCTGCTCCGTTTTGTCGACCACACCCTTGATCGTCAGCAGGTTGTTGTCCACGTTTACATCCACGTGGTCCTTGTCGACGCCCGGTAAGTCCACTATGACCGCCAAACCGTCCTCTATTTCGAAGATATCCACCGCGGGAACCAGGGCGCGCGACTCTTCGCGCGTCGCCGGCGCTTCCGGGGCTTCCGCCTTGGTGGGAATCGTGCTTTCCTTCATCGTAATTTCCTCCTTTAGGCCATCCTGTCCCTACTGCACGTTGACCGCGATTTGGCGCGGCTTCGCTTTTTCCGCTTTGGGCATCGTGATCCGCAGGATGCCGTTCTGGTAACTGGCGCTGACCTTGTCCGAATCCACCTCGGCCGGCATCGTGACCGTGCGCACAAACCGTCCCGCGCTACGCTCGCTGCGATGCCAGGCTTCGGGCTTCACTTCCTGCGAAATCGCCTGCTTTTCGCCTTCCATGCGCAGCGTGTCGCGATGGACCGTAAGCTGCAGCGATTCGGTGTTCAACCCCGGCGCCAAGGCTTCAATGTAGACGTTGTCCTTGTCGTCGTGCATATTCAACAAAGGATAGGCGCGGGCCGCGCGCCCGGGCAAGAATCCCGCACGAGCGAAAGGCTGGTCGCCGTTGCCGGCACCTTCAAGCACCCGGTTGATTTCACGCCGCAGAGCATCCATCTCACGCCACGGATCCCAAGTTCTCCAAGCCATAATCCAAAACCTCCTTCCTGACAATGTTCACCTGAAATGGTTGATTTAACGTTCTCAGGGCCTCTCGCCCGTAGGGGAGTAAACCCACTCGATTATTAGCAATAGGCATGCCTGAGTGCTAAAGAGCGCGAGCCCAAATCCTGCCAAGTACGATTCAGTCATTTAAAGTATTACATATCAATATGTTAACATCATGCCGCAGGAGAGGCTCCATGCAAGTTGCGAGAAACCAGCTTCTTAAGTAGGGGATCAACTTGTTTCTTTTTGCAACATTGTATGAAAAATGTGCAATATTGAAACACATTTACCGAAACCGAACGGAGTCCAAACTTGCAAGAAGATGTATAAGGCTAATATTAAAAGTACTTTATAGAATTGCTGGGCAAACTCAAGATGCGGTTATCTATTTACAACCCCAGAGTGAGGCCGTGCTGTGGCTCGGCCCCTTTAAGATGACCACACTCTCTAGCTCATGCAGCCACACTGTACCAATACGCTTAACCTGTGTTCCAAATTGGAAATACCCGAAAAACACTAAAGATTCCGCTCTCTTCGCCGATGAATGGGTTCAAGGCTCATGCCATCCCAACTAGGGGGGACGTCCATGGACCACAACCTGCAAGACATAGAAAACTATTTGTCCGTGGGCCTCGCCGCGTATCTGCATCCGCGCTCGCCCGGAAAAGAAGCGGTACGATTCAAGACCTTCGTGCGCGGTTGGCACAAAGGCACCCACATCCTGCTTGAGACGCCGCAGGGCGAGGGCAAACTCCCGATGTTTGTCGAGGACCTTCCCTGCACGGTCCGCTTCCTGCACGAAGGATACGCGTGCGGGTTTGAGACCCGAATCTTGGAAAGCGGACGCATGGGCGGTTTCGGCTACGGGCGGGTCGCGTGGCCGCGCCAGGTGGAGACGGTCCGGGTGCGCAAGCAAACGCGCGTTCCCACGGCACTTTCTTGTGTCGTGAAGCGGAGCAACGGCGTCGAGTTCGGCGGAACCATTGACGACATCAGCACGGGCGGGTGCTGCATTCGCTGCGAAACCTCGGCGCCACCGGTCGACGGAGAGATCGTATCGTTGGCCTTTACCATGCCCGATGCCACGCAGGTGTCGTCGGTAACGGCAACGGTTCGTCGCGCAAGGCCCAACGGCTCCGAATATCTGCTGGGCTGCGAGTTCACCGAAGAGGAGAACGCCTCTTCCCGCCAGGACATCAACTTCTACATCATCACCTCGCAGGAACAGTCGCGCGGCGACCGCGGCGATCGGCATCGTGCGCTCATCATCGACGACAACAAAACCTCCGCCGGGGAACTGCACGCGCTCCTGCGGGACACCCACTGGGAAACATTCGTCGCGACCGGCATTGTCGACGCCTTCTATCGGGTGCGCGCCCTGAATCCCTTCGTGGTATTTATCGGCTGCGAACAAGCCAATGTGCCGGCCATACAAATGGCGCGCATTATCAAGACAACCAAAGGCCTTGAGAAAACCCTCGTCCTGGTGTACGGCAGCGACAGCATGGCCGTACACGACGAGGCGCTTGAGGCGGGTGCCGACGGCTTCTTCTCGTCGCCCGCCAAGTCCGCCGCCGTGCGCGCAACGCTGGCCCGCTTCGCCCCGGAGACCACCCCAGCCCGCTAGAAACCCTCACCCGGGCCTTCTCCCCCATCTCTTCGCCATTGGAGGAGAGACTCGGGTGAGGAGGCATCCCGTCCATCAAGTCCATATCGTCCATATCGTCCATCCTGTCCAATTGCCCGCACGGTTGAACTGTGTCCGGGAATTCCGCATGCTATAGGCTTCAAAGGCGGGGAATTCGATGGGTTGGAACCGAATCCGGCCCTGCTCCGGCAGATTCAACGTGGAAGGACGCTTAAGGAATGGAAGGACCGCGCTCGCCGCATCCCGATGAGTACACCTCGCTGGCGTGCCTGGTCGATACGGTGTTCAATCCCGGCCACCCCGGCAACATGTTCAAATACTTCCAGCCCTTGTTCCAAGTGGACAACCGGGACAATCTGCTGGTCATGTCCGACGGCGGCGAAGTGGTGAGCCACGTCGGCCTGACGCTTCGCTGGGCCGTTCTCGGCGGATGCACGGTGCGCGTGGCGAGCATGGGCGCCGTGGCGACCTGCGAGCGGTATCGCGGCCAGGGTCTGGCGAGCATCCTCTTCACAGCGTCGTGCGAGAAGGCGCGCGCGGCAGGCGCGGATTTCATGCTAATCTCGGGTGAGCGGCCCCTGTATCTCGCGGCGGGCGCCACCTTCGTGGGACGAGACCATTTCGTATTCGCGGACGTCGAGACGGCCGAGACCTTGGCCCTCCCCGGCATTTCGGTGCACCCGATGCAACCCGAGGACCTCGCCGCCTGCAAGGCGCTTTACGACACGAAACCCGCGCGATTCGTGCGCCCGCGGGAAGACTGGGACTTCTTCGCGGTGGAACCAAACGTTTGCGGACGCCCCACCGAGTGGTCCGTGGTGCGGCGCAACGGCGCCATATGCGCATACCTGCTGCACGGAAACGCTTCCGCGCCGGGCGTGCGCCGTGTCATCGAGTGGGCCGGCGACGCTACGGTCGTCGGCGCCGCGCTGAAGCCCATCTTGAAGGCGACCGCCGCGACCACGCTCCGGCTACCCGTACAGCACGGCGACGAACCGCTTCGCGCGCTGCTGCAGGCTGCCGGCGCGACGTTTGAAAAGGCGACGCCCCTGGGCACGACGCTGCTCATCAACTTCGAGCAGTTCATGGAGCGCATGCGCCCATTCTTCGAGACCCGCGTGGGCCGGCAAGATGCGGCAGGGTTGACGTTCAAGCAGGACGGCGACCGTTTCCGGATTGGGCTCGGCGGCGAGCAAGAGATCATCGAAGGGAAGACTCGCATTACGCGCCTCATTCTCGGCCACCCCGACGAGGAACCGCAGACGGGGTTCTTGGGAAAACTGTTTCCGCTGCCGGAACTCTGGTACGGTTTGAACTACATTTAACCTCCGCACGATTCGGCGGCGAGACCGCCTTACAGGAAGGACATCATGGCCTTTAGCAAGAAGCCCGGCCGACCGGGAGGCCCGCGCAAACCCAGTGGCGTCACGCGTTCCCGCAAGAAGGGCGCGAGCGACGCCAGAGGCACCGGGCCGGTAAAGCCCCGGGGCTCTTCGCCAAATCGTCCGGATCGCGGAAACGCCCCGGCGCCCGCGTCGCGACCGCCCCGCGAGGATCGGCCCGCGACCCGCGGCGCCACGCCAAAGCCGCGCTCGCGCCGACCCGAAGAGGCGCCGCAGGAACGGCCCGCTCGAGGCAAAGGCCCGCAGACGTCGTCGAGAACGCAACGCGACATTCGCCCCGGCGCGCGGAGCGGGTCGGCCAAGCCCCGTTCGCGCGCACCGGAACAGCCGGCGCAGGAGCGTCCCGAACGCCGCGAGGACGACCGCTTCTCGCCGGAGCCCAAGCGCGGCGCGCGTCCCTCCCCGAGAGGCCGCGGGCAACTCCCCCCTTCCCGCCGGCCCGACACCTCACAGTCCGATCGCCCCGAACGCTCCGAGCCGGCCCGCCCCACCGCGGGACGGCGCGATCAAGCGCCTCGCAGCGTGCGCCGCAAGGAGCAGGCCATCGACGAACGCCAGCGGCGCCGCACCGGCACCGAGCGTCCAGAGCCAACCGAAACACGCCCGAACGCCCAGAAGGGGCGCCTCGTAAGGCGCGGCGAAGGGTCGCGATCAAAAGGCGACCGGCGCAAGGAGAAGTTCGACATTCACTGGCTCAACCTGCAGCCCCTCTACGATTTCTGGGGCAACCGGATCCCAAGGTTCTACAGCATGCAGTCGCTCGTGCGGGCGACGGAAGGCGTATTGCACGGCAACGACCGCTTCCTCCTGCCAAGCGCCCAACAGGTCATTGGACCGTCGCCCCTGACCTCGATGACCTTCGAGCTCTTTCAGGAAGGCAAATTCCAGCTCATCTTCCTGCTGCGCGCCGTCAACGACAAACGCAAAGTCGCCACGTTCGCGTTTGTGGCGGCGAAGCGTCCCGGCGAGTTCAGCAAGGTCGCCGCCGAAGAGTTTGATAACCTGGTCATCCTGCACGGCCGCGACCCCGAGCACGTCGTCCGGCCCTATCGCGGATCAAAGCTCGTCATCTTCGACCGAAACCTCGGCGACGAGTCGAAGCAGATCTTCGCCTACCTCACCCAATGGCTCGCCGACTACCACGAAATGGGCGTGTCGAAAAACCTCCAGTTCTACGTCAACATCAAGACGCCCGTCACCTTCACCGCGGCGCAGACAGAGGATATCAAGGGACAGATCATCGAAGTCATCGCGAGATCCTACGACGCGGAGGCTGGGCTCGCAATGGAGATGCCGCAGATCGCCTCGGGCGATTTCGTGGTCACGCTGCCCTCGTCCGGCCGGCCGCGCATCAAGCTCATCGCGTGCCGCCGACTCCTGCGCAACATGACCCCTACACGCGTTCTGCACCGCATCCTCGATGCGCACTGGGACTGGGGCGGCCGCGATTTCCGCCTCGCCCCCGAGAAAGCCGAAACCATTCTCGAGGGCCTCGAGCGTGCGCTGGGCAAAGAAACCGCCATGACCTGGCTCACCGACTATCGCAAGCGCCTCGAAGCCGGCACCTTCCGCGAAGTGCCCCCGCTGACCCTCGAAGCACTGAAAGAGTTGGGAGCATAGTAAACGTACCTCCCCTTTCCAAGGGGAGTTCTTGCTCTTGAACAAAGCCTCCCATCTGGAAATGGGTGTTATAGAGAACGGCATCGGCAGGATTGACGCACACACAATGACCCAGATCGATTTTCTCTCCGAAACCCTCCGCGAAGTGGGCGCGTTTGCCCGTGAGCAATACAACGATCGCTCCCGCTTGAGCATCGCCCACAAAACCGACATGAACGACCTCGTCACCGAGGTGGACCTCGAGGTGCAGCGCCGCGTCGTCGAACGAATCGCGAAGGCCTACCCCGGCGACCACGTCCTGGCGGAAGAATCCGGCCTGAGCGCGCGCCCCGAGCGCCATCCCGAACGGAGCTGGATTCTCGACCCCATCGACGGCACCCAGAATTTCGTGCGCTGCCTGTTCCCCGCATGGGGCTTGTCGCTGGGCCTCGCCGAACACGGCACCGTAACCACCGCCGGCGTCTACTTCCCCATCACCGACGACCTGTTTCTCGCCGAACGCGGTGCCGGCGCCTTCCGTAACGGCGAACGCCTTTCCGTATCCAGCGTCCACTCCGTCGATGCCGCGCGCGTCGAATTCGACATCTCCGCCACACCCTACCGCACAAACACCCTCGAAGCCGCCCCGGAACTCTATCGCCGCATGGGCCAGATCCGCATCCAGGGCTGCGCCGTGGCCGCCCTGTGCTCCGTCGCGACCGGCGACATGGAAGCCTACCTCCACATCTCACTCAACCCCTGGGACTACGCCGCCGGCGCCCTCATCATCGAAGAAGCCGGCGGACGCTGCACACGCTGGAACGGCGAACCCCTCACCTACTTCGAAGGCCGCTGCGATATCCTCGCCAGCAACGCCGCCGTCCACGAAGAAATCCTCTCCCTGATTCACCCGCAAAACTGAAATAAATGAATCCTTTGTGCCACCCTCAAGCCGGCGTCCCGACTTAGGGTTGTCTTTCTTCAAAAGATCACCACAAAGACTCAAAAAACTGCCAAAAGCTTTTCGACAAGATTTACACGATTGGAAAAGATGAAAAGCCTCCCATCCCTCCCATACTTCCCATGACTCCCATAGCTCCCATAAGTCCTATAAGACCCGTGCGAACTATGGGAATCATGCGGCGGAAAACAGGGACTGTTCCACTTTTGCTGAGTCCCAAACCTTCCCGCGAAGCCCCCAGCTTCTCCTTAGCCCAAAACAGTCAACCACACCCCCCGACCAAAAGTGGAAACTGTCCCTGCTTTCCGTCCACATGGCCACGAGCACGGTGGGATGCAGCGCGCTGCGTTCCTTTGCGCCGCTGCGACCGGGCACACCCATCAGTCATTCGTCCCATTCGTGGTTGCCGTTCTCTTGCAGTTCTTTGAGCCTTTGTGGTGATCTTCCTGTCCCCTCATCCTGCCCATCCTGCCCATCCTGCCAACCCTGCCATCCTGTCATCCTGTCAAAAAGTAAACACCCCAAGCCCAACACCGGCCTTGGGGGTGCCACAAACCATCGCCCCGCCCCCCTCTTCATTCAGAATTCAGCATTCATAATCCATAATTCCCACCCCTCTCCCTCTTGTCACAATCGCCGTTGTGATCTATAATTCTTCCCTTGCTCATTCGGCGGGAAACTGGGGGGCTCAAATGCGTCACGAAGCCAATCTGATGGCGGCGCTGGAAAATATGAGCCGCGCCGCGTTCCGGATCGCGGAGGAACTGTCTCAGAACAGCCGGTCGGGCCTCACCGTCCGATTTCTGGCCAAGAAACTCGATCTGCCCGAAGAAGAAATCGAGTACCTGGTCGACCTCAACCATCGCCTCTTTTTCACCGACCTGACCAAGGTCAAGCTCGTGCCCGCCGGTTTGTCGGCCGTGAAGCGCATCACCGACGGCCTCGAAAACCACGGCGACGTCGAATCCCTCTTTCGCCACGTGCGCCAACTCGACAGCCACGACTTCCAGCACCTCGAAGAGCACCTCGGATTCAAGGAGCCCATCGGAAAAAAACAGGCCGCGGAGCACCTGCTCGAGCACCATTACGCCCAACCGGAGGCGCTGATCGAATACGTCGCCACCCGCGGATTCTCCCCCGAGGCCAAGGAACTCTTCGATGCCGTGTGGCAGATGGAAGGCGGCATTACACCCGTGCACGCCCTGCGCGCGACCCAAAGCATGCCCGAACACGAGCTCGAGCGCGCCCTCTGGGAACTCTGCCGGGGGTTCGCCCTCATTGAAATGTTTCGCTTCGATTCCGAGGAGCGCCTCGTGCGCTTTGCCGGACTCCTGAAAGAGTTGCGGCAGTGGCGCGAGGCCGATGCGTCGCGCCGCTCGCGCCAGCCGTCCCTCAAACCACACCGCAACGGCTCCGCCACATCCGTCTCCGAAGGAGTCCAACTCTCCGATCGCATTTCCCAACTCGTGGCCGCCGTGGCCGCCAAGCCGGTGCGCCTGCGCAGCGACGGCGAACTCTTCCGCGAAGACCGGCGCCGCCTGGGCGAGATCTGCCCGGAAGAAGGCGACCCTTCGCTCAGCACCTGCTTGTGGGTGGCGGAAGCGGTGGGGTGGCTCGTTCGCGCGGAAGAGGAACTCCGCGCCGGCGACCTCGATGCCCTCATCCGCATGGACCGCGTGGGACGGCACCGCGTCGTGTTCGAGTGGCTGACGGCCGGCGGCAACGAGGCCGATTCGCGACGCACCCTCGCCACGCTCGCGGAAGATATGAAACCCGGCGCATGGTACTCCACCAACGAATTCATCGCATACGCGTTGCGCATGCGCCTCGATAATGAGCAACCGCTCCTGAAGTGTACCAACGGACAGTGGCGCTACGTAAGCCCCAGCGCCGCGCCAAACGCCGATCGCAATCTCGCGCGTTCCATCGAGGAGACGTTCCGATGGCTCGGTCTCGTCGAGCAGGCCGGCAACGACGGCGAATTGCTCTTTCGCAGCACCGATCTGGGCCGGTGCCTGCTTCGAGGAACAACCTGCGATTCGCTCGAAGACCTCTTCGCCCGACGGGACGCCGAGTTCGTGGTGCAGCCCAACTTCGACATCGTCGTCCCCACCCAGGACGGCGACCCGCTGCTTACCGTGCCGCTGGACCAGTTTGCCGAGCGCGTCAGCTCGGGCAATGCCACCGTCTACAACCTCACCAAGGACAGCTTCACGCGCGGCATCCAGAGCGGGCTCGACGGCGATGCTTTCATTTCATTCCTGCTCGCGCACAATCGCGGCGGCACGCTGCCCCGAAACGTGATGACAACCCTCGAAGATTGGCGCGGCGGCGTGAAGCGCGTGCGCCTGCGCACCCTGCACGTGCTCGAGTCCGACGACCCATTGGTCATCGCCGACCTCCAACACCGGCGCCGCCTCGGCAAATTTGTCCAGCCCATCGATCCGCGACGCGTCGTAAGCTTCTCGAAGATAAACAAGGCCGACCTCGAAAAAGAACTCGAAAAAGAAGGCTTTGTAGTCGGGTAGGCATGTCTTGATGTAACCCCGAATTCCGATTCGGGGTCTTTGCTTTTTCCCTGTAGCGCTTCCCCAATCCCAAAAACCTTCAAGAAGAAGGCTTTATGGCCGGGTAGGCATGTCTTCATGTAACCCCGAATTCCCATTCGGGGTCTTCGCTTCTTCCCTGTGGCACTCCCCAAAATCCCAAAAATCCCGAATCGGAATTCCGGCCTGCATCCAGGCGCGCTTCTCTATCATTGGAAGAACGAGAAATTCCCCAGCAACATCCACAGCAGGATGAACAAAAGCACAGTGCCGACGCAGCCGCACCCCAGCTTATTGCCCAATACCTTCGCTCCATACCCTGCCGCCAGGCCACGCAAAATCTTGCTCATGGGAAATCTCTCCAGGGAAAGAATTGTTGTAGTTTCGCTCGCAGGCCTCAAGGCCCGCAGAGAATAATCGGGATGGTGTCGGCTTCCGGAAACCATGATACCCCAATCCTGGCCTTGCGTATACCTGTGCGCCGGAGTGGGTTCTACCCCTGCGGGCCGACGCGG
>JAVEWL010000114.1:0-10925 GCA_034004565.1 FCB group bacterium
GGCGTGCCCCAACTCCGCGTGCCGCGCCGTGCGTTCCACAATACAGCGTCCTCGTTCCGTCATCTGTGCCACTTTCCGCGCAGAGCCGCTGCGCCCGGTACCGCACGGCCTTAAGGCCGATTTGCTACAACTCTTGACTTGGGAAACCTCCTCCGGTTAACACCCTCGAACCCCTCCCGCATCCCCGCACTAACCAAACCGTCAAAAATGCCTATAATTGTTAGCCCTTTGGGAGAGGGGTGGGGTGAGGGCCACCAAGAGTGTTCGTCTCGGCCCATTGCTCCGTCCGGCCGCCAACAACACCCCTTATATGACGCCGCATACCCCAAAAAGGTGACGCCCGAGGAAAAACTTACCCGTCTTCCTCCGTGCACGTCACCCGAATCACCTCATCCGGCGTGGTCAGCCCCATCGCCACCTTCTTCCAGCCCGCCTGGCGCATGGTTTCCATACTGGTACCCAAGTACGCCCGGATCTCCGACCCTGGCGCGCGCTGCAAGACCAATTGACGCATGCCCTCGTCCACCGTCATCAGTTCCAAAATGGCCATACGTCCCCGGAAGCCCGTCCGGTCGCATTCCGAACAGCCGCGCCCCTGGTACAGCGTCGGCACGACCCCGTCGCCCAGTTCCCGGTGAATGTGCGCCATGACCGTCTCCGTCGGCTCGACGCGTTCCCGGCAGGCCGTGCACACCTTGCGCACGAGCCGCTGGGCCAGCACCCCGCGCACCGCCGACGCAATCAGGTACGGCTGCACGCCCATATCGAGCAGGCGCGCCATCGATTCCGGCGCGTCGTTCGTGTGCAGCGAGCTCAACACAAGATGTCCGGTCAACGCCGAGCGCACGGCAATCTCCGCCGTCTCGCTGTCGCGGATTTCGCCGACCATGATGACATCAGGATCCTGCCGCACGATCGCCCGCAGGCCGTTCGCGAAGCTCAGGCCGCGCTTCGGGCGCACGGGGATCTGGTTGACCCCTTCGAGTTCGTACTCCACCGGGTCTTCGATGGTGATGAACTTGCGCTCGGGCGTGAAGATGGCGCTCAACGATGCATAGAGCGTGCTCGTCTTGCCGCTGCCGGTCGGACCGCACACCAGCACGATTCCGTGCGGATACGCCAGCAGCCGCTGGTAGCGCTTCAGCGTTTCCTCTTCAAACCCGACCGTATCGAGCCCGAGCAGGAACGACATCTTATCGAGCAGGCGCATCACCACGCACTCGCCGTAGATCGTCGGCACGGTCGCGACGCGCACGTCGACCTCGCGGCCCTCGAAGTTCAGCTCGATGTGGCCGTCCTGCGGCACGTAGCGCTCCGCGATGTTCATCTCCGCCATGATCTTGATGCGCGAGATGATGGCGTCCTGCAGGTGCTTGGGAGGCGACGGCATCTCGTGGAGGATGCCGTCCACGCGGTACTTCACCTTGACCGTGTTCTCGAAGGGTTCCACGTGAATATCGCTCGCGCGGTCGCGAATCGCCCGCACGATAATGAGGTTTACCAGGTTAACGACCGTCGGCTCGCTCGCGATCTCGCGAAGCAGGCCAACCTGCGTGATGTCTTCCCCGTCTTCCCGCCCCGGCTTCTCGAGGTGCTGGATCATGCGCTCGACCGAGTGGCCGTAGACGGTCTGCATCGCGGAGGTCAGGTCGCTCTCCGTGCAGACCGCGCGCTTCACTTTCTTCCCGGTGAGGATTTCGATGTGCTCGACGGTCTGAAAGTCGAAGGGGTTCTCCATCGCCAGGAGTAGCTGCCCGTCCTCCAGCGAAACCGGGATCACGCGGGCTTTGTTGATGAGTTCCGGCGGGATTCCCGACGCGGCGGCGCGATCAATGCGCTCTTCCGACAAATCGAGAAAGCGGATCCCAAGCGAGTCGGCAAGTTCCCGCAGGGCAGCCTCTTCGCTGGGCCAGCCCATCGCCACGAGACACTTCCCGAGATGCTCCCCCGTGCGGCGGAACCGCTCGACCGCTTCGTTTACAACACCCCCCGAGATCCTTTGCAACTCACGCTCCCTTAAATAGTTGCGCAAAATTGACGTGCTCGGGCGCCCCGCTGCGCAGAGCCACACCCAAAGGTATTATGGCCGTACCGCCAAAAACGATCAATTACGAGTTGCGAATGAAAGACGAAAGACACCCTATGTCCATTCATTCGCAATTCGGTAACCCTTTAGCCGAATGCCGTAACTCGACGTTATTGCGAAGGTCCCATAGCCCGCTTCAGCGGGCTTTTGACCTTTGCCCCCTGCTTCAGCAGGGGGGTAGGGCTGCTCTTTTCCCAAGAAGCCGGCTTCAGCCGGACTTCTCGGGCTTTGCTTTAGCTGAAGCAGGACCGAAAAGCCCGGCTAAAGCCGGCTCCATCCATACGGTGTCAGTCTCACCCCCCCTGCTGAAGCAGGGGGCAAAGGTCAAAAGCCCGCTGAAGCGGGCTATAGCGCCCCCGCCCGATGGGCCTCTGGCATTCGGCTAAAGTGGTTCCATAACTGTTAATTGCTCTTTGAAATCTCTCGTCCGGTCAACCTTCCGTCTCTGAAAGATAAGGTCAGTGTTGTTCGATTGCTGGGGTTGTTCCAGACGAATACGTCGGCCATTGCCGGTATGAAGGAGCCGTCCGCAGCTCGGGTGCCGCCCGACATGGCCCGGCTTCCGAGGTAACTCCCTTCCATGCCCAACTGCCGCACGCACTCCTTGTAAGCGCAGCCGTTCGTGAGACTGTTGTAGACGGCCCCGCAGATATAGGGAGGAGCCGCGGGGCGCTGAGCAGGCAAGGCGGCGGCCATCATCGCCTCGTAGGAACCGCGCTGGCCCTGGTTGGAATGAAATCCCTTACCGTTCAGGATCCCGTTCTGAAAAGTAAGGGTCGCCTCGCCGCTGCTAACCGAGCCATCGACCAATTGCCACGCGTATTCTTCACCCGTTCCCTTGGGCCCCACATACTCGCCTTCGCAACCGATGAACTGCACGCACTGCTCGTACGTCATTCCCGAATTGATCCGGTCGAACTGCAGCCGCGTCATGACCGCCGGTTGGGGCGGTTCAGGTGCAACGGGCTCGCTCGTTGCCGGAAAGGCCTCGACGACAGGCTCCGCCACAAAAGGCTTCTGTTGGACGTCGTACGTGTGCGTCAGCACCGCGGGTTCGCTGGATTCCGGCGTGACGGGGACGACCTCAACGGCGGATTCCGCAATGGGCATGCTCCTCAGGGCAACCGTCGCTCGATAGCCGGGCGCCGATTTGTATGTCTGAATAACCAACGGCAACGCAAGCAGCACGACGGCCATCGCCACAACAACCATGAAGGACTTCGTAGACATGCATCGTCTCCTTTAACCGGTCCTCCGGGTCTTACTGGGGTCAAAGACATTCGTGCATCAAGTCCATCCCGCCCATCCCTTTCCCTGCCACAAATCAAAGTGGCTTTTGCTCTATCACGACGGTTTCTTCCGGGAACTCCATCCCTTCCTGCCCCTCAAGGATCTCACTCTCCGCTTGATGCCCTTCGTAATCGAAAATGCACTTCAGTCGCTCGCCCGAAGGAAGATGCCCGACGCGCACACGCCCGTCTTCACCCGTCTTTTCCGGAATGCCGAATCGCCAGTCGCTGCCTTCGGCCTGGATCATCACGCTCACCCCGGACAGCGGGTTCCCCGAAGCATCAACCACCAGGAAATTCCGCGACCACGTGCCGGGAACCGTGAGGTTCACGACGGCCGTCTCTCCCTCGCGCACTTCCCGCCGCGCAAGCGTCTGGAATCCCATCATGGTCTGTACCCCGAACGCGTACTCTCCCGGAGGCGTCGTGATGCGCATTCCAAAGGTACCATCTGACTTCGTCTCGGCCTGCGCCGCCGGCACGCGAAGCGGCACGCCGTCTTCAGGCGTCTCCTCCAAGGGACTGCACAAGATAGTGACGCCCGCCACAGGCTTACCGGACGCCTGCCCGGTGGCCACTCCTTTTACAACGGTGGGCAAGGGAAGGGTGTAATTCCAGATCAACGGCTGACCTGCCACGAAAGGCTCCAGTTCGAGCCCCGTGACCAATGGCGTCCTGTCGTCGTTTAACAAAAACACGGTATAGCGTAGTTGAGGGTCAATGCCCGTGATTTCATAAGCCCCGGCGGCGTCCGTGGTCGCCTTGCTGGTGGGACCGAACGTCTCCGCAACGGTCTTAACTTTGCTCTCCTTGTCCTCGTTATTCGTATCGACGTGACCCATCAACAGGACCACCATGCCGGCCGCGGGCGTTCCATCGCGGCGGGTGATCGTGCCGCGAACGCTCGACTGCCTAGGGAAACGAAGTTCCGGAGCGACCCCGGGCCCCACAGGAACACCCATGAACGTCGTCTTCCCCAGCGCCTTGGATCGCACCGAAATGGTGGCATCCCCTGGGTCCTTCAGCTTCAACGTGAAGCGCCCTTGGCTGTCCGTCTGCCTCCACGCCCAATACTGAGGGCTGCTGCTCCACACGCCCGATGCGAATCCTCCCGCGTTCTCGCGACGCCAGTTCAGCATCGTGACCTGAAGCAGCGCATCGGCGACGGGTTGACCCTCGGCGCTGAGCAGCCGCCCTTCCACCGAATAGCCCGGCGACAATTCGAGCGTAACGTCGATGGGGTCGGAGTCGGAGGATTTGATCGTACCGTGCAGGCCATAGCCCGGCGCATCCGCCGAAATAATTAACAAACGGCCCGGCACGTTCGCTATCGAGAACGAACCGTCCGCCGCGGACTTGGCGCTGAATCGCCTCGTCTCGTCGCGCAACGTGTCGTACAACGTATCCTCATGGGGATCTTCAGGGGCCGTCGGCGGTGGCATCGCGCTGAAATGCGATACGCCGCCAAAACTGCCTCCCGCCATTCCGCCCGACTCCCCATTGACGCCACCGCCGGATACGGCTCCACCCACCGCGCCGCCTCCCCCGGAGCCTCCGCCCGCTGCAATCCAGCCAACGGCTCCGCCACCTCCAAACGCGACAGGTTCGGCGGGTGAAATCTCAGCGTCGCTCGCCACCACGGTAACGATCGCTCCCGCGACCGGATTCTGCTCTTCGTCAACAATGCGACCCTTGACGGTAACCGTCCGGACCGGCTTCTCCCCTACAGCCGCAGTTGCCGCCACCGCCCCGGACTCGACAACAGGCTTCCCGCCGGATGAAGTCTCGTTCTTTTGTGCAGGTTCAGGATCCGTCTTGACCGAATCCACCTGTACCGCACCCAACGCCGGTGCGACGGCCTCTGCGACGCGCGGCGCATTCTCGATCACGGGTTCCTGCCGGTGGGCGTTCCAGAACAATCCCGCGCCCGCAACCGCCACAACGGTCAACGCCACCACCACAGGCTTCACCACGGCGCTGTCGAAACCCAGCGCCCCGCGCAGCATGTTCCACAGTCCCGCGCCCGTCCCGAGCTTTCCCGCAAGCGTCGATACCGGCCCCAGCGCCACGCCCGCCATGAATCGACGCCCCGCCTCGGGCCCATTGATTCGCCGGCGTTCGCGCTCCATGTCGGCTTTCCATTGCTCTTCAAAGAATCGGCGAAGCTGCGGACGCGCGTGCTGCAGGCGCTTCTTGACCGCGTTCTCCGAAATCCCCAGCACAGTCGCGGTCTGCGCAACCGAGTTCTCTTCCAGGTAAAACAACACCACCGCTTCCCGCAGCGGTGGCGACAATTTCTCCAGCGCCGTCCACGTCTCCGCAACCCTATCCGCCCGCGCCAGCTTCGCGTCCGCCTCGCACGGAGTTTCGTCGTCCTCAAAGGCTCCGCGCCGCTCCAACAGCGCCCGCCGATACCGCTCCGACCGAATCCAGTTGAAGGCGAGGTTGCGCGCAATCCGACGCAGCCACGCCCCGAACGCATCCGCGGTCCGCAGCTTCGCGATATTGAGCCACGCCACCAGGAACGCGTCCTGCGCCACATCCTCCGCCGCCTGCCAGTTCCCCACCGTGCTGAACGCCAACCCGTAGATCGGCCGGTAATAGGCTTCCACCAGCTTCGCAAACGCCTGCGCATCCCCACCCCGCGCATTCTGAACCAATACCTCGTTCATGGCCGTCCTCTTTTCCGTAGCGGTGCCTGCTTCCATCGTTCATTGTAATAGACACACGGCCCACCCCGCAGGTGCCTTCGAATTCTGAATGATGAATGCTGAATGCTGAATGAAGAGGGGCCTGCCCGCGGTTTGTGGCACCCCCAAGCCGGCTTCATGGCTTGGGGGTGTTTCCTTTTTCGACAGGATAACAGGATTGGCAGGATGGACAGGAAGAAGAAAGAGCAAGATCACCACAAAGGCTCAAAGACTCGAAGAACTGCCTTTCATCCTTCCCATACTTCCCATACTTCCCATGACGCCCATAGCTCCCATGGGAAGTATGGGAAGCTCCTCATCTTGCCAATCTTGTAAATCCTGTCAAAAACTCTTGCGGTTCTTTGAGTCTTTGTGCCTTTGTGGTGATCTTGTTGTTTCCTCATCCTGTGCATCCTGCCAATCCTGCTATCCTGTCGAAGAAGGAAATACACCCAGGCTTGGGGGTGCCACAAACCGCGGGCAGGCCCATCTTCATTCAGAATTCACAATTGAGAATTGAAAAAGGCATACTGTGTCCTAGGAAAAAAGCGGAGGGACCCTGAACATGCTTACCAGTCTCCTTATTGTCATGGCGAGCAGCTTGGCCGCCGAGCCGGCAAACTGGCACGAAGACGCCTTCTTCGGCCTACACTACGATCTGCATCCCAACGACAAAGACACGGAACTCGGGCGGGAAACCACCTACGAGCACATCAAGGAGCAGCTCGAAAAGGCCAAGCCCGACTACGTCCAATACGACTGCAAGGGCCACCCCGGCTGGACCGGATATCCCAGTAAGGTCGGCTCGCCCTCGCCGGGCATCGTGAACGACGCGCTGAAGGTGTGGCGGCAGGTCACGAAGGACATGGGTATCCCGCTGTCGATTCACTACTCGGGCGTGTGGGACTCGCGCGCCATCGAGCTGCATCCGGATTGGGCGCGCGTCGGCTCGGAAGGCAACCCTTCCCCAAACAACACCTGTCCCACGAGCGCGTACACCAAAGAACTGATGATCCCGCAATTGCTCGAGGTGGTCGAGCTATACGATATCGACGGCGTCTGGATCGACGGCGAAAACTGGGCCAGCCAGCCCTGCTTCTGCCAACGCTGCGCCGCGGAATTCATCGCCCGCACCGGCATCGAGCAGATTCCGAAGTCCAAGACGGAACCAAACTGGGCCGAATACCTCGCATACCAGCGCGACCTCTTCACCGAGCACGTCACGGCCTACACCGAGGCGCTCCACGCGAAGAAGCCCACGCTCACGGTCGTAAGCAACTGGATGTACAGCGTGCGCCAGCCCGAAGCCGTCAAGGCGCCGGTCGATTCCCTGAGCGGCGACTTCGATCCCTCCTTTGGCGCGGCGCGGGCCTGCGCCGAGGCGCGCTTCCTCGCAAGCCGAGGCCTGCCTTGGGACCTTATGGCCTGGAGCTTCCTGCAAACCGGCGAGCAAGGCTGGACTTCCAAGCCCGCCGTGCACCTCTGCCAGGAAGTCGCGGAGGTGCTCGCGCAGGGCGGCGCGGTGTTCATCTACGACCAGCCGCAGCGCTCGGGCCGCCTCACCTCCTGGCATCAGGACGTGCTCGCCGATGTCGGCCGCTTCTGCCAGAAACGCAAGGAGTACTCTCACAAGACGCAGACCATCCCGCAGGTCGCCGTGCTCCACAGCCAGACCTTCTACTACGGGCACAACGATCCGCTGTTTAACTTCGCGCAGGCCAACCATCCCATGGAAGGCGCGCTCCACGCCGTCCTCGAGAACGGCTACTCCGCCGACATCCTCAACGAGGAAATGTTCATCGAACGCGGCGCGCAATATCCCGCAGTGATTGTCCCCGAACAGGAAGGCCTTCCTGAAAACGTCAAGGCCGCCTTGCGCGCCTACGTCGAGAACGGCGGACGCCTCATCCTGAGCGGCACCAACGCCGCAACCGAGTTCCCGGAACTAACGAAGGTTGAAGTGACCGAAGGACAGCAGGGCGGCTGGTTACCCGCGGACGGCGGCGCCGTGATCCTCACCCCCGGCTGGCGCCAGGTCAAGCCCGGCGAAGCCGAAGAGCTCGCCGCGCTCCTCTCCCAGCAGGACCCCGAGCTCAACAAGACAGGCTTCAGCGCCGCCACCCGCGCGCGCGTAGGCCAAGGCACCGTCGTCACGATCCACGGCCCGCTCTTCCGCGAGTACTACCGCTCGCACTACCCGCGCCTGCGCACCTTCGTCGGCGAAATGATCGCCGCCCTCGACGCGCCAAAACTCATGCACGTGGAAGGCGCCTGGTGGGTCGAAATGGCCGCGCGCCAGAAGGACGGCCGCACGCTCGTCCAGTTCGTGAACCGTAGCGCCTCGGGCTACCTCGCGCCCGATCGTCACATGGTTGAGCATGTGCCCGACGCCGGCCCCTTCACGGTCCGCATCCCGATGGAAAAGGCCCCCACCCGCTGCTACCTCGCCCCCGACGAAGCCGGCCTCGAATGGACATTCAAAGACGGCATCCTCACGGCCAACATAAGCGGCCTCGCAATCCACAACGTCCTCGTCGTGGAGTAGAGGACAAGTCGGCAATGCCTGAATAGATTGAAAGATCACCACAAAGACTCAAAGACACAAAGAAAAGCAACCGCGAATAGAGGCGAGTTCACGCGAATACCGGTCCGATGGATTGCAGATTCGTGTAGATTCGTCCCATTCGTGGTTGCTTTTCTTTGTGTCTTTGAGTCTTTGTGGTGATCGATTTCCTACGCCTTCACGCGCCCCATCTCGAGGTCCTCAATCAATCGCTCGACGATCTCGATAGACTCGGGCGGGAACTGCCACTGTTCGCGCTGGCGGTCGGTGAGCAGGTTGCGCAGTTGGGGCAGCACGAGCATCTCGACCGCGATCTCGCTCGGCAGCGAGCGCGCGATGAACGTCTCCTCGTCGAAGGTCTCGAAGAAACCCTGCATACCCTGCGCCTCGTCGCCGGCGATGGCGGCAACATCCTGACCGTAGATGTGCATCGAGAAGCTGTAGTCCGCATAGCTGCCCACGCGCACCTTGCGGCCCATGCGCTCTTCAAGTTGCTTTGCAAGCCAACTTTGCAGGAAGGTGATCGCGACGACATTGTCCGGCCACGCCTTGTAGAGGTCGCGCGAACGCCACGCCGTGCTGAGGTTCGCGACCAGGTTGCCGTTGGCGTCTTCCGGGCACCGCAACTGGATCTCGCGCAGGCAGGGCACGTCTTCCTTCAGGAACGGATCGATGTTCGGCACCGAGGTCGTCGCCACCGCCCGCCGCGAAAACGGCGTCTTCACCAGCCGCTCCAGCATCAGGTCGATCTGGTTGACCGTCGCGCCGTCCGTATCCGGGTGGTCGAACAGGCGCTGGTGATAGGTGTACGGCCATTCCGTCGACGAAAAATCCCCCGCGATGGCCGTCTTCAGCTTCTCCATTGGAAGCACCCGGTAGTCCTTGAGCCCCATGATCTCCGCGATGTACACGCCGATCTCGCAGAACGACACCGCAGGGTAGCGCGGCTGCCGGAAGGGATCGCGAACCTCGATCAGCACCCGCGCGTCCCGTCCCGCGGGATCAATGTACTTGCCCGATTCGTCCTTGCGGTCGTATTCGGTACGGATCGCCATGCCGTGTTCCCAGACGGCCTTCATGGCCCGGTAATAGGCCTGTGGGATGGAATCGGCGACGACGTGAAGAGACGGAATTCGGCCTTCGGATGTGGCTTGCTGGTCCATGGATACTCCCCGCTATTGATCGGTATGCCCTGCGTTCTCCAAGAAATCTACGCTTTCTGCGCGCGTGGATCAACGGTCCGAGGCAGGCAGTTCAATGACGTGGCGTCCGGCGCGTTGCGCGGCGAGGGTGACCAATAGCGTGCCGGCGAGCAGAACGGCGGCGCCCGCCCATTGAGACGGCATAAGATGTTCGTCGGGCCAGATCAGGAGCGCAAAGGCATAGGTCAGCAAGGGATTCATAAGATTCAGGCTACTGCAAAGGGCGGCGCCGAGCGCGCGTTGGGCGTGGTGGTAGGCGGGATGGGCGAGCGCGATGGGAATGATGCCGGACACGATGGCGATGGCCGTCACGCGCGGTCCGGCGTCGACGATGCGATGCATATCGCCCAGGGCCACCGCCAGTACGATGAAGCCCAAAGTGGCCCAAAGCGCCAGGACCGTAAACAGGGGCACAGGATCGATGTCTCCAACGAGATGTTTGGCCCAGACGACGTATACCGCCCAGAGCAGCGCGGTCATGAGCAGCAAGAGGGCAAAACGGTCGAGGTTCGGCACAAGCGAGTAGGGATCCTTGGCCAGGACTCCAGTCATGCCCGCCAGGCTGAGCAGGGTGCCTATCAGGTAATAGGGATGGCGGATAACGGCGCGTTCCTCGTGGAACATGATGAAGCTGAACACCACGACGAGCACGATGCTCAGCTTGGTTGTGAGTTGGGCCACGGTGGGTGTGGCGCCGTAGTTGGCGGCGGTCCACACGTATTGGTGGCACACGATGACCAGCGCCAACGGCAGGATGCGCCGCGATTGGCGCAGGGCGCACAGGAACTCGGCACGATAAAAAGTGAGGCATACCACGGTAAGCACTATCGCGGCGGTGCCGTAGCGCATCACGATTTGTGTGAACGGATCGTACGAATGACTGAGCAAGCGAATAAATATCGGCGTCAGCGACCAGGCGAACGAAGCATATGCCAACGCCAAGCCCGCCAAGACCTTTTGCCCGGTGCCAAGTGACTTCAATTTCGAGGTAGAAGCGGCCATGAACGAATCTGAATCTCCCGCATGAGTTGGAAGGTTGAGATGATACCAGAAGAAAAGGCCCTATGTAACCCCGAATTCCTATTCGGGGTCTTC
>JAVEWL010000115.1:0-10870 GCA_034004565.1 FCB group bacterium
TTCGGCCAGGATGCCATGTCGCTTACGGTGTCGTTCTGCTGCGTCGCCCTCTACCTATTCGCGTGGGTCCGCCTGCGCGAACGAGAAGGCTATATGCCGTGGTTCCTCATCGGCGCGGACCTGGGCCTGGCCACCCTCGCGCGCTGGCAGAACGTCACCTTCGCGCTCGTGCCGACCGTCGACCTGCTCGCGCGCGACTGGAAACGCGACTTCCCGAGGCTCGTGGCATGCGGCGCCGCGACCGTCGCCGCGTTCCTTCCCCAGATGGCCGCGTGGAAAGTCCTCTACGGTTCCTTCCTGACCATCCCGCAGGGCGGCGGCTTTATGGATTGGACCCACCCGCACCTTTTCACCCTGCTGTTTTCGCCTTCCTACGGCCTCATCACCTGGACGCCGCTGATGCTGGTGGGGATGATAGGCCTGTTCCTGTGGCCGCGCGAAAACCGCCTGCCCTACGTCGCGCTCGCGGTCGCCTTCCTCGCGCAGCTCTACGTCCAATCCGCGGCCGGCAACGTCGGCTGGTCCTACGGCATGCGCCGCATGGACAATTGCATGCCCCTGTTCGCCGTGGGTTTCGCGCTCATCCTGACCCGATTCCCACTACGCCCCCGCTACGCCGCGGCGGTCCTGGCCGTCTTCGTCGCGTGGAATTCCCTTTTCGTGCTGCAGTACGCCGGCATTCTCAATGAATTCTACGTGATGCGCGCACTCACCGCCTTCGCGGCCGAACACGGCGCCACCCCGCAGGCGCTCCTTAACACCCGCCACATCCCCGGAAACGGCCCCTTCGACCTGAACGCCTTCATCGTCCAGCACATCTTCCCCAAAGGCGGCGCCCCAACCCTGCGCCAATTCACCCTCGACAAATGGCACGTCCTGACCACCATCTTCGAGCGAATGATCACCTGACCCCATCAGTGCCCACCACTCGTGCTCGTGCTCGTAATCGTGCTCGTAATCGATTCTTCGTCGTACTCGTAATCGTAATCGGCAGTTTATAGTTCGCGGGTCGACGTCGGGTACCGCAATTGCCTACATTGTGCGACCCATCCAGGGTCGTTCCCTGGGGGCGGGGATCCGGGGTTTCCTCCCTTCGGTCGGTCACCCCCGGCTATTCACACGCGACCCCTTACGGGGTCGTCTCATCGCACGTCGAACGTCGCACCTACTCCCCGCACGCCCCCTCACCACATGGACGCTCGAACAACTGGCGCACGATATCCAACAGCGCATTCACCTGCACGGGTTTCGCAAGTACCGCATCCGCACCAAGGTTTCTGGCCATGACGAGGCAGGTCAGCACATTCAACTGCCCCCCACCCGAGACCGCAAGGATTCTCGCCTGCGGCGCCGCCCTGCGAATCTCCAAAATGGTCTCGAGCCCGTCCTTCTCCGGCATCATGACGTCGGTAATGACCAGTTCCGGACGAATTTCGGCGAAATGCGACAGTGCCGCCACCCCGTCGCCGGCTTCGTGTACCTCGTAGCCCTCGCCTTCCAGGGCCATTCGAAACAATCTTCGAATTTGCGCATCATCGTCCACCACCAACACACGAGGCATATCAGGCGACTCCTTCCGAGGCGCCCTGCAAGGCCTGTCGAATGGCCGTGGTGAGCGCGAGGGGCGTGAAGGGTTTGGTGACGAAGGCACGCAGGCCGCGATTCCGCGCCGTGGCTTCATCCACCAAATCGCTGTATCCCGTACACAGGACTACGGGTAAATCCGGCCGCACGATTGCAAGTTCCTTTGCCAGTTGAAGGCCGGTCAACTGCGGCATCGTCTGGTCCGTTACCACTACGTCAAAATGGTGCGGCACGGCGCGCACCAGCTCCAGCGCCTCCATCCCGTTCGAACACGTCTTCACGTCGTACCCGCGTGAAATCAGGAACACGCGCATCGTGCGGAGAATGGACACCTCGTCGTCAACCAGCAGTATCCGCTCCGTGCCCCGCAACGCTTTCGACAGATCGTATTCGGACGAGTACGGATCGTCCGGCGACCCCGTGTTCTGAACACACAGCGGCAGCAAGACCTCGAACCGCGATCCTTCCCCCACGCGGCTTTCCACCGAGATGGCCCCTTTGAGCTCCTTTACAATTCCCAGCACCACCGACAACCCCAGTCCGGAGCCCTGCCCCTGCTGCTTGGTCGTGAAATACGGATCGAAAACGCGTTCCAACACCGACGGCGGCATGCCGTGCCCCGTGTCCGCCACCGTGAGACGCGCATACGCGCCCGGCGGCACCTCGAGGCTCGCACCCGCTTGCGACTCGTCGATCGACATGCCCTCCAGAGATACGGTAAGTTTCCCGCCGCTCTCGCGCATCGCGTGATACGCGTTCGTGCACAGGTTCATCACGATCTGGTGAATGCACGTCGGGTCCGCCAGTACCGGACCGCAATCGCCGGACAGCTTGAAGTCGATCTCGATGGTCGAAGGAATCGTTCCCCGCAGAAGCCCGCGGATTTCCTTCAAAATGGACTGAATCTTCATAGGCCGCACCTGCGGGCTCGACTGGCGGCTGAACGCCAGGATATGCGCCACCAAATCGCGCGCCCGCATCCCGGCCGTCAAAATCTCGTCCAGGCACAGCCGGATCGAGTTATTCTCGGGCAATTCCGCCTTCGCGACTTCGGCAAATCCCAGGATCGACTGCAAAATATTGTTGAAGTCGTGCGCGATGCCGCCCGCCAGCGTGCCAATGGCTTCCAGCTTCTGCGTGCGGCGAAGCTGCTGCTCCAATTCCACCTCGCGCGTCGTGTCGCGCTTCACCGCCACATAATTGACGATGTTTCCCGCCGCATCGCGTATGGGCGAGATGGTCGCGTCCTCGTGATAGATCCGCCCGTCCTTGCGCTTGTTCGAGAACTGACCGGTCCAGACCTCGCCGCGTAGAATCGAGTGCCACAGGTCCCTGTAGAAATCGTCGTCCTGCGCGCCGCTCTTCAGGATTCGCGGATTCTGCCCCACGACCTCCTCTCGTGTGTATCCCGTGACCCGTTCAAAGGCGGGGTTCACGTACTCGATTACGCCGTGCGTGTCCGTCACGACAATGGCCTCGGCCGCGCTCTCGATGGCCATCACCAGGCGCAAACGTTCGTTCTCGGCGCGCTTGTGCGCCGTAATGTCCTCCACCATGCCGAGCGCGAAAAGCAGCGTTCCATCGGGTTTGCGCACCGGAGACACGGTCAGCCGCACCCAGACCAGTTGCCCATCCTTTCGGATAAATCGCTTCTCGATCTGGTACCGATCGATCTTGTTTTCTACCAGCTTCGAGAAAAGGCCCCAGTCGAGATTCACGTCGTCGGGATGCGTGAACTCCGCGAACGTCATCGCCGTCAATTCGGCTTCGGTGTAACCCAGCATGCCGTGGAGGGCCGGATTGCTCTTGATCGGACACCCTTGGATATTGGCGAGGGCCATGCCCATCCCGGCGCTCTCGAATATCACGCGGAACCGCGCCTCGCTGGCCGCCTGCGCTTCCTCGGCGTGCTTGCGCGCCGTGATGTCGCTGCCGTACAGGTTCACATAACCGGCTTCCACCACGGGCGCGAGCGTGAACGCGAAAATGCACTCCCCGCAGACGCACTCGATCTCGATGTGCGTCCCCTCGTCGAGGCTCCGCGCGACGTGGCGGCGCCACTCCTCCGGCAGCGGTTGCCCCACCTCGCACTGCCACGCCGCCAGCACCGGCGCGGCCGCGCTGTTGGCATACAAGAGCATGCCGTCGAACGTGACACGGAAGACCACGTTCGGATTCTCGGCCGGAAAACGCGCGAGCATCTGCGTGGTCTCCAGGGCCCGCACCAGCTCCGCCCGCGTCCGCAACGCCGAAATCCCGTACGCCAGATCGTTCGCAAGCCCCGAGAGCAGGTTGACCGCGTCAACGTCGAAGGCGCTCGCGTAATCCGCGTATATGCTCAGGACACCGAAGGATTTGCCCTCCGTAACGAGCGGCAGCAAAAGCGCGCACGAATGCCCCTGTACGAACTCCTCGTCGCGCCACGGGGCATAGGCCGGTTCCAGCGCGACATCCCGCACAAAAACGGCCTGCTGCTCGCGAAGGGACCTTCCAACAGGGCTCTGCTCGTCGTCCATCCGGGCCCAGACGGCGCCCGCCGGCCGTTCGTCTTGCGCGTTTTCGCCCGCCCAGGCCACCGGGCGGATCGCGCCGTGCTCGTCGTCGTCCGCATAGCCCACCCACGCCATCCGGTAGCCGCCCGAATCCACGATGGCGCGGCAAATGCCCTGAACCAGTTCCGTTTCTTCCGAGGTTCGCACCAGCGCCTGGTTGCACTCGCTGATCGTCACCAGCGCCCGGTTCGAACTGCGCAATCGCGCCTCGCTGGCGCGCAGCCCGTCTTCAATCTGCCGTTGCGCGGTGACGTCCCGCGCCGACAGCACCGCCCCGCTCACCTGCCCGTCCCGATCGCGCAGGGGGTGGCAGCGCCACGACAGCAGATACTCGTTTTGATCCTTGTCCCGCTGCCAGTTCTCGAGTGAGAGCGACGTCCTCAGTCCCTGGAACAAGGGTTTCAGCGGTTCGCAGCCGTCCGTGCCGTCGGACAGGTACGCCGACACCGGCCGGCCCACCGCATCCGGACCAAAGAACGCCAGCGCCGCCGGATTCGCCCAGGTGTAGCGGCCCTCGACGTCCACCTCCATGATGATGTCCGATACGGCCGACAACGTGGCCTCGTAGCGCGAGGAAATTGCCCGCAGCGATTCCTCGGCCTCTCTGCGCCGGTCTACCTCGGTTTCAAGGAAACGCTTGGCGTGCTCCCGCTGGACGGCGAGGTTGCGAATGCGGGCCAGCTCGCGCAGCATCTGTCCCAGGTACGCAATGATCAGCACCGTGATAACCAGCCCCGCCACGAGGATCAGCGGCGCCAGACCCATCGGCGAGTCCTGACGAAGCCCAAACGACGGCGTGCATACGATGAGCCACTGGCGGCCCGCCACCGTGACGGGAGTCGAGAAGTGCGGACCCGATTGCAGCGCCGCCGCGCTGACCTCGGACCCCGCGCGAGGCGGATGCGAGGCCAGGTATTGCCCGCCGTTGGGCTCGCTCACATCGAACAGGTGGCAGTCGATAAGGTGCGGTACCGTTCCGCGGAGCGCTTCCTGCAGCAAATCCTCCACCCGAAAAACGGCCACCGCATAGCCTTCGAGATTCCGACGGCGCGCCTCCACAGTGTCGCGGGGAGCTCCCTTCCTGTACACCGGCGCGTAGAAAACGACCCCGCGGCTATGTCGAGTGCCCTGCACCAGGGCTACCTGAGCACAAGCGGCCGGCCTGCCCGTGTCCCGCGCGCGGTATAGGGCCTCCAGGCGCGGGGACTGAACGCTCATGTTGTCAAACCCCAGCGCCGCTTCGTTCCTTTCATAGGGCTCAACGTAGTACACGGGGCAGTACTCGTCGCGCGGGTCTGCGGGGCGCATCGCACCCGAGGGATCCTGCTGCCTGAAATGGAAATCGCTGAAGCCGTCGCGGCGGGCCGATTCCTCATAGGCCGCGCGCTCATCGCCGGCCACGCGCGGCACCCACTGCAGCGAGAAAAGGGACTCGTGCACCCGAAGAAACGCTTCGGCAAAGATCGAGAACTCTCCGCGGGTCACGCTCTCGGACGCGGCAAACAACGCGCTCGTCGCGCGGAGCACCTCTATTTGTGTCTGGTACTCCTGCTGGAGCACCGAGACCCGCTCCTGCGCCAGACGCTCGAAGTCCGCTTGAGCGCTCTCCTTCTCCCAACCCCGCACCTTCACAAACAGGAGCACGGACAACGTTACGCCCACGCCCAGCAGGCAGGTCAGCAGAATTCCATGCCAGCGGGACGACACCCTGCCGTTTTCCAATGATGCAATTGCTTTAGTCAGCACGATCGCTTTCCAGTATCTGTCGATCCGCGGCCGCAAGCGCGCCCCGGACCAACCCACGGCGATCGCGCTTCGCGCAGACGAAAACCCCCTTCGATACACACGGGCTCAGCGGCCGGGAAACCACAAAGGAAGAAAAGGATTGTGCTTCGTGCTTGCGCAGCCCCCGCAACCGCACCCAATGCTCCGCCGATCCACCCCTGAACAGGAGTCGACAAGCAAAGAACGGATGCTCACTTGACGAATGCCCAATTTCGACAAGCGTGATATCATGTTTAGCATACGAAGATGAAGAATCGATGAAGTTCCGGGTCGATCCTCACCATTATCGCGATTAATCCGTGTTCGATGCCCGAATGTGTTCTTTAATCGCTCATCGCGACCCTTATTGGAACACACTATGGTCCATCCCAAGACAAGGATCCTGATTGCCGACGACGATCCATTGATTCGGCGCCTGGTAGGCGGATACCTGGAACGGCTCGGCTGTGCCGTCGTGGTGGCGGAGGACACGGCGGCCGCGCTCGAGGCCGTACGGACCCAGGCGCCCGACGTGGTCGTGCTCGATATCATCTTTCCCGAAGACAAGACTCAGCGGAGCGCGGCTACCGACGGGGTTGACGTCCTGCGAAGGTTGCGCGAGTGGGGCGACATCCCCGTGGTCATGCTGAGCGGCGTGGGAAGTCCCGACGTGAAAGTGAGAACGCTCAACGCGGGCGCGGACGACTATCTCTCAAAACCGTTCCACCTCGAAGAACTCGTCGCGCGCATTGAAGCGGTGCTCCGCCGAACGCGGCTAACCCGGCAGCAGCAAAGGCCGCTCCATTTTCAGCGCCTGCGCATCGACCCGCTCCAGCGCGCCGTCTGGAAAGACGATCAACCCCTGCGCCTGACCCGGTTCGAGTTCGATCTTCTCTATACCCTCGCCCAACACCCAAGGCGGGTATTCAGCCGCGAACGCCTCCTCCTGGCCGCCGGACGGGAAGGCCAGTACAGCGATCCTCAAACCATCGACGTCCACATCCGCCAACTCCGCCGCAAGCTCGAAGACAATCCCGCCCAGCCCGCCTTCATCAAAACCGTTCGCGGCGTCGGCTACCGCTTCGAAGACGCCCCCATGTGACCCCGAATTCCCATTCGGGGCCTTTGCTTCTTCTTCGTGGCGCTGCTCCTGATCCCAAAGACCCCGAATGGGAATTCGGGGTTACATCCTCCTATTCCACTTCCACCCGAACACCGTCAAGATGCACCACCGCATCCTTGGCGCGCTCGCCACGCTCGCCCGTAACCTCAACCCGAAGCGTATGCTTTCCCGCGGCCAGTTCCTTCCGGTACACGCATACGCCCCAAATCTCGTCCGCCGAATACGTGTCCACGATCGCCGGCGCGCCGCCGTCAAAGCTCACCGCCGCCTTGCCGCATTCCGGGCCCATCTTCACGAACACCAGCGCCCGCTTGCCTTCGACGCTCACCTCCGCCGCCGCGCCCTTCTCGTTCGACGACGTCAGCGTCGCCGCATGCGCCGGCAGCAACCCCGGCTTCGCCGTCCACGCCCCGGTGTACGCGATCCCGCTACCCGCCGCATCGTCGATCACCACTCGCTTCGCGCCCGCCGCGCCCTCGGCCGCGGTCTTCGGCGAAACATTGCCCGCGCCGTCCACGCTCAAGATCTCATACACGGCCGCAGGATCGGCCCCCACGGAATGGTCGAAATAGAACGTCCCCTTGGCCACGTTATCGAGCGCGACCCCGTCGCGAAACACGCGGTAATACGAAAGCCAGTTGTTGTCGGTGGCCGCTTCCCACGTCACCTCGACGCCCGGATACCCCATGTTCTCGCCGACACGTTTCGCCACACTCGCCGGCGCTGCAGGCGCTTCCGTATCCAGAGTGCTGCCCGGATGCAGCGGCAGGTTCAAATAAATCAGTTCCCCGGCCGGCATCTTCTCGATCGCGATGCCCTTCTCCATGAGGTCCGCGCCCGTGCGCGTCTCCGACGCGTCGCTCTCGTGGAACGACACCACGTAATTCGCATCCGGCTTCAGCCCCTTCGGCTTCACCGTCACCGCGCCCTCCGCCGGGCGCTTCGGGATGATGATCCCGCGCATGCCGTCGCCGCTGAGACGCTGCAGGTACATCGTCGGATCGTCGCCCTCAATGATCGGCCGATACACATGCACCCAGCGCCCCACCACGCCCTGCGCATGCAGGTAATGGTAGATATCGATAAGCTCGCGGATTCCTTCGACCTTCGCCGGGTCCCACGTGTCACCCGTCATGTCGAAATTGATGCACAGCAATCCGCGCCATGTCGCCTGCTCGTACTTGTCCGGGTTCCACACGTCCGGAATGTCGCTCGTCTTGTCCGGCGGGAACAGCAGCGATGCGTAGTAATTCCGCAAGATCCCCACCGCGCCGTCGCTGAACGAGAACGTCGACGCGTAGCGCACATAATCGTAGCCGCCATAGTTGCCGCCGCCGTTCACCGCCTGGAACGCGCATTCGGGATACTTGTCGAGGAAGTCGCGGATGACCTGCCGCAACCCCTCGTCCTGGCCGATCATGCCGGTGTCGTCGCCGTCGCGCGATATGGTGAAGAAGCTGTCGTTGCGCCACTCGAAGTGGCCCCAGCGCTCCACGAACGTATCGAGCTGGCCCTTCATGAACGCCACCACCTCCGGCTTCTCCATGTCGAGCGTGCCGTTCACGACCCAGTCCGGATGCTCCTGCGCCACCTTCGACGTCGGATCGACCGTATAGAGGAACGCGTAGATCAACTGCCGCATATCCGACTTCGCGAGATAATTAATCGTCGTGCGGAAATCCGGCCCGTTCCAGTCGCCCGCCTTGTCCCACCAGCCCCAGTCGCGGTGATACACGTCCGCACCCACCGACCGCATCAAATCCGACACGCGGAACACCTTCCGGAACGTGCTGTCCCAATCCGGGCCGCCGCCCGTCCACGCCACGCCCGGCTGTCCCCAGCCCGTGCCGTTCATCCAATACCCCAGCATGCGGATCGCCGGGAACCAGCCCTCGCGCGTGTAATCCCACAGATACCGGTACTGCCAATCCAGGCACTCGTTGCCCGCATTGTCTAAGTCGTCGCGGAACAGCCCCACAAAAGCCTTCGGCGTCGAAAACGACTCGCCCGGCGCCAGCGTCTTCTTGAAGCCCGCCACGTTCAGTTGCGCCGCCACCGCGCCAGAAGGATACTGCACAAAGGACGAACTCCAATGCCCGAAATAATCCCACCCAATGAATACGCCCTGCCGCGATTCCTTGTTGTACAGCGCGTACCACGGCGCATACGTCGACGTTCCCGGACGGAACCCATGGCCGCCCGTGTACGGGCCGTTGGCCGTGTTGCACGCCGACCCCGTCAAACGGATCTTGCCCGCCTTCGGCGCGGTCCACACGCGCGCGGCGTCCTGGCCCACGTCCGGATGCTCGCTGCGATACCCCACAAACGGCGTGCCCGTCGCGTTGTCCGTTTCCTTGCGCCACTGGTTCGGCAACGCGTAGTAAACAAGGTCCACATACTTCCCGTTTTCAATGTACCGATAATTCCAGCCGTTCTTGCCCTGCTCCCCGCTGAATTCCTTCTCAGACGAATGCGTCTCACCGTCCTCATACGCAATGACCGAAGGGAAAGCCGTCGTGTCGAAGCCAATCTCCTTGTTCATGTTCACCAGGAAGACCAGCGTGTCCCCCGCGGCAGTATCGAGGCTCAGATCGAACGGCTCCGTCACGGTAGCGTTGGGGAGGTACTTCCACCCCTCCTCCGGCCACACCTGCTTGTCGTTGTGCAGAATCTTGACGTTAACCCCATCCCCCGGCGTCGTCATCTTGCTCAAATCAACGGGAAACGGCTCGTACGAATCAAACGTGCGCGGCGTGTCCGCCGCCAAAGTCTCGGTCTTGAGGTCCCACGATCCCGGATTATTCTCCCCGCCGGTCATCCACATGAAATCCGTGGCCTCGGCCTTCCCCGTGCTCACCCCAACATTCAGGAATGACGGATCAATCACCGTAACGGATTTGTCCCCCGCATTCCTGAACGTCACCCACTCGCGAACGATGCTCGACTCTGGATAGACCACGTACGTCTTGGTAACCTCGAGCCCCTCGCGCCGAAGCTGCAGATCCAACTGCAATTCTCCCTGCGACCCTTTCGATTGTTTCGCATCGACAAGCGTCCACCCGCCCGACGTGCCCGTGACCCGGTTCTCGGCCGCGTCCAGCCCAAAGCTAAGCTCCGCCGAAGCCCCGCCCACAAGCTCAGCTCCCGAAGCCTTATCCTTGAAACTCTTCAAGACAAGCTGCCCGTCCTGCAGCACAATCGTTTTCTCCATCGACGCCGTCCCCAGCGTCCACGACGCCCCCTCATCCCGGATATACCCGTCGCCATCCTCCCCCACGGCAGGCACTCCAAGAACCAAGACGACCAGACACGCAAGGATCCACCGCTTGTTCATCATGGGATCGCTTTCTATAGAGTTCGATGTAACGGGTTCTCGGATGGCATCAGGAACAGCATACACCGCGCAACGGCCGGGACGCTCGAGCGATTATGGCAGGACCAACCTTCAGGCAATGATATCCACGTCGGCCCTCACTTTTCACCAACCCTGTAACTGTACAGTCTATGACGGTCCCCAAAATAGATTCTGCCGTCCAGGTACGCGCCGCCCACTTCAATCTCGACCGGAGAGTGCGCAACGAGTAAAAGAGCATGGGTAGCGAGATCAATCTTGGCAATCCAATACCGGAACAGCACGAAAATATCCGATCCTTCGCCCGGAACGAATGCAATAGGTCCTCCGTATGCAACAACCCCCTCCAACTCAGGAGGACGTTCGCCCGTTTCCCATTCTTTCTGGTGGACGATCGTTCGCGAGGCCGGATCGAATGCAAAGAAACGCTTCGGAACGCGCCGCTCCATCATCGTGGTCTTGGTTTGTCTGTACGATATGCACGCGATTCCATAA
>JAVEWL010000116.1:0-10838 GCA_034004565.1 FCB group bacterium
TGGGCAGGAGCGCGTAACACGATTGGCCGGTGCCGCAGCCCACATCCAGGACACGCGCCATCGGTTCCCGCAACTCGAGCACTTCCTTGATGCGGCCGTTCACCTCGGGATGAAAATACGGGCGCCACGTTGCGTAGCGTTGCGCGGCGCTAATGTGCGTAAAGGGATTCACGGCTGTTCTCCCCTGGCTTCAATGCGCGCTGTTGGGGAAAAGTATCGGGGATAGACTATCACCGATCAAGGCGCAAATGCGATAATATTGATTCAGAAGTCCGCCGCCATTACCATAGGGCGGCTTTCTCGCGGGCCCATAGCTCAGTTGGTTAGAGCAGGTGACTCATAATCACTTGGTCCCAGGTTCGAGTCCTGGTGGGCCCACTTCTTGACATGTTTTCGCCGGCGGCTTGCTTTGGTCAAGTCGCCGGCGTTTCTTTGTTTTCGGGGAAAGACCTGGGGATTTTAGATTTTGGATTTTCGATTTAGGCGGCGGCGGAGGGCCAGGGCGCCCAGGCCGATTCCCAGGAGCGACAGGGTGGCCGGCTCGGGAATCACCGTGTTGTCGTTTGTGAGGGTGAACGCGGGCTGAGTGAGGAGGCGGCCGACGGACCAGGGGTCAACATCAACGCCTCGAAGCCAGTGCGCGCCGGCGGCGGCGTCGAGCCAGGCCCAGTTGTCCGAGTCGCCTCCGGTGTCGTTGACGATGGACAGGTAGTACGGGGTTCCGGCGGTCAGCGCCAGCGGGCTGATGTCGAGCGAATAGTAATAGATGTCCAGATCGGCGGCATCCAGGCCAGTATCGACGCGGAGGACGTTGACGGGGTGAAGTTCGAGGATCGACGGGGTGTCTTCCGGGGTCGCGGCGCCGTTGTCCGCGAAGATGCGAATCCAGAAGTCGTCGTCCGCGAAGGAATCGCCCGCGGCGTAGAGGCCCCACCAATGGATGTCGGTGACAACGGCGGCGCCCGGTTGCAGCACAAAAGCGCCGGCGATTTGACGGGGAAAATCGAAGTCGGAATAGTCGCCGGTGACCAGGGCGGGGTTGGGGTCGCCGAATATGATGTCGGCGCGGGCAGGCATCGCGATGGCAAAGGCCAACGTGATTCCGAAGAGAATTACAAGACGGGCGTAGCGCATGATGCGGTAATCTCCTGGGTAAGGTAGTTCGTCGTGGGAGTGAATCGTATCGTGGGGGTGGAACGAGTGATGCCATTGTAGCAACCAAATGGAATTTGGGCAATACCTTATTCAAAGCGCTAGAAATATTCCTGCCTTCCGTTGGGGTTCAACCGTGTATCGCGCGGTCGATTCACGTTCCGAGGGCGTGTATAATCGGGTCTGTATACCACGGGAGGTTAGGAAGCCCTATCCATGCAGAAGACATACAACGTAAACGTTTCGTCGACGACCCGATTGATCACGCCGCGCGAGATCAAGCGCGAGTTGCCCATCACCAAGGCCGCCACGAAAAGCGTGCTCGAAGGGCGCGAAGCCATCGAGCGCATCCTGCGCAAGGAAGACGACCGCCTGCTGGTTATCGTCGGTCCCTGCTCGATTCACGATGACGATTCGGCGCTGGAGTATGCGTCGCGCCTGGCGGCGTTGCGCGCGCAGGTGGAAGACCGGTTGTACCTCGTGATGCGAATGTATTTCGAGAAGCCGCGCACGACGGTGGGCTGGAAAGGGCTCGTGAACGACCCGCACCTCGACGGCACCTACGACATGGCCACGGGTCTGCGGCGGGCGCGGAAGCTGCTCCTGCAGGTGGTCGAGATGGGCCTTCCGACGGCGACGGAAATGCTGGACACGGTCGTTCCGCAGTATTTGAGCGACCTCGAGTGCTGGGCGGCGATTGGGGCGCGGACCATCGAGAGCCAGACACACCGCGAACTCGCGAGCGGTCTTTCGATGCCCGTGGGTTTCAAGAATACGACCGACGGCAATTTGCAGATTGCGGTTAATGCCTTCCTGTCGGCGCGGCAGGCCCACCATTTTCTCGGCATGGACGAAGACGGCCACACCTGCATCATCGCCACCCGGGGCAATCCGAACGGCCACCTCATTCTGCGCGGCGGGCACGACCGGCCGAACTACGACCCCGTCAGCGTCATCCGCGCCGAACAGCAATTGACCAAGGCGGGACTTCCCGCGCTGCTCATGGTCGATTGCAGCCACGACAATTCCGGCAAGAACCCGCTCCTGCAGCCGCACGTGCTGCGGAGCGTCGTGCAGCAGCGCATGGACGGCAACCAGTCCATCATCGGCGCGATGCTCGAGAGCCATCTCGAAGACGGCAACCAGTCGCCGGACAAGGGCGGCAAGCTGAAGTTCGGCGTGAGCATCACGGACGCCTGCCTCGGCTGGAAAAAGACTGAGGCGCTGCTCAAAGCCGCGCGCGAAGCGCTTGCCGACGAGGGCAAACGCGCCGGACGGGGATTCTAGGCCCCAGGCGCTATTATCTTCTTGAACTCATGCCACCCCCAAACTTGTTTGGGGGTGCTTTGTTTTTGGAGCGTTGATTCGAGTTTTCGCCTCATCCCTGAAGCACCCCCAAACAAGTTTGGGGGTGGCATGGCCGGATGGGTTTTTCAGGGGTGGCATGGTGGTAGGCCTGGCTCCTCAATTCACCATGCAAGCCCGACTGTACCCTGGAGGAATCTGTCCGTCACTCGGTAGGGCGACATGAAAGCCCCCGCTATGGTGGCCGAGCCGGGTTGTTCGGGGACGCTGCCTTTGAACTCCAGGACGCGGATATCGCCGGGGGCGATGGGATCGCCTTCGAAGAGCAGGGTCTTGGGCAGACCGAGGCGCTCGGCGTCGCCGGTGAACTCCAGCACGTGGCCGGCCTCCGTTATCCAGGGGCAGAGGCCGTTGTTGTGCAGGGTGACGCGCAAGGTGAAGGGTTGGCCGGGGTGCAGCTCGCTCGTGGACAATGCCATCGTGCCTGCGAACTGTTTGGGGTCGAGTTGGCCGTCGAGCCACTGGTCGTAGCCCGCCATCCATTCCTTGTAGGGCTTGGTCATCCACCGCGTCTTATCCATCATGCCGCCAGGGGGCGCCGCTTGCATGGCCGCGTCGTATTTGGCTGCCCAGGCGTAGATTTCGGCGTAGTCGGCGAGGATGCTTTCGCGAACGTCTCGCGGCAGCCCGTCCGGGGTGTCGAGTGCGGCGCGATGGGCGAGCACCTTATCGCGCACCGCCGCGAACCGGTCCAGGCGATGCAGGTGGTATTCGAAGAAGGGCGCGAAGAGGCGCAGGTGGGCCAGCCAATTGTCCTGCTTGCCGGGGCCTATCGCCTTTTCCAATGCCGCGAGATGATTGCGGTACTCGGCAGTCAAGACGTCGCCCAACGCCACAACCTGCCTGCGCTTATCGAATGAGAACTTGATCCATTCGCTCGGAAGCATGAAGTGCGCGTTGACATCCCAGAGCCACTCGTAGGTATCGCTCAGGCGCAGGAACGGCGCCGCAGCCTCTGAGCCAAGGATGCGTCGGCCCCAGTCGTAACGCAGCGTGTTCGGCGTCAGCGTGGGTTCCCATCCGAACTCGCCCACCGAGTGCCACGGCAGTTCGCAGCCCCAATACGCGCCGCCGATCCAGAACCCGGGCCGGTCCGCAAGCAGCCGCCGCATACGGGGCGAAGGCGGCAGGCGGAAGTTGGCGTAGAGGTTGTCCAGCCAGGTGTCGCCCATCGGCGCGACGTATTCGTAGTCGCGCGAGAGGACCGCCGTGCCGCTGCCGTGGCCGATGACGTAGAGGTCGCTGGGCAGGAGCGGGTCGAGCTTGGGTTCGTAGCCGTCGAAGTAGGGATAGACGCCGACATCGCCCTTGAAACCGTTTCCGCGCAGCCAATCGTAGATCTGGATGTACTGCTCCCAGACCGCGCTCTTCGTGCGGGACTCCTCGACGTATTTCTTGCAGCGCTCGCAGGTGCAGATGCCGCCGTTGTCGTCGCGAATCAGCACCAGCCCGTCGATCGGATACGTCTCCACCAGTTCGCGCAGAAACGCATCGATGTAGCGGCGATATTCGGGACTCGTGAAGCAGGGGAACTTGTCCGTGCCCGGCGCCATCGCCTCGGGAAAGCACGGCGCAAACGTGGTCGGCACGCAACCGATGGGCAGCCAGAGCCATACCTTCCCGCCGCGATCCTGCAAGTAGCGTGTAAGCTTGAGCCCATGATCGCGCTGGGCCTCGAACTCGGAAAACTCCGCGCCGGAGGACTCATCGTACGCATCGGGTGCGTCGGACCGGAGCTCGGGCATGTAGCGGTAGCTTACCGGCATCTTCCAGTTCGACCACATGCCGAGACAGGCGAAGGTATTCATGCCCGAATCGAGCAAGCGATCGAAGACGGCGGTCCATTCCTCGTCCGTGCCGTAGGGAAAATCGACCTCGAAATCGCCGCCGCCGAAGCCGCCCGCGCGCAGGTCGACGACCGGATTACGCGCCACGAGGGGCACGGTGCCGTCGCCGCGATGCCGGAGGTGGTCCGCGATGGCCCGCACCGCTCCGTAGAGGCCCAGGCGCGTGCGCGCCTTAACGCAGACGCCACCGTCCTCTCGTTGCACAACAAAGCCGTCACCAGAAACACCGGCTTTGTCGGCGGGATCGAGTTCGGCACGCACGGTAAACGCGTTGCTTGCGTCCTCGGTCAACGTCTGACCCGCCTCGCCGAGGGCTTTCGCAAGCTCCTGCGCAATCACGCTCTCCGACGCCGGGAAAGCCAAGCGCATCGGCTTATCCGGCTTCACGCGCGCTGGGGTCACGTCCACCACGAGGCCTTCGTCGGCCATTTCGGCCATGGCTTTGGCGTTGGCGCTGGGATCGACCGGGTTGAAACGCCGCGCGTAGTGCCGGCCGTTAACCGTCTCTTCGCCGAGCACGACCGTGCTGCCGGAGTCGGAACGGCTCACTCGAGCCGTGCCGGTCATGGTCGCGGTGTACTCGCGAAAGCCGTAGAAGGGCCAGCGGTCTTCGATATAGAAAAGGGGTTCGACTTGGCCGATCTCCGCCAGGGAGTACTCGGCCGCATAATGCAGCCACAAGCTTTCGCCCTGCCGGGGGCGTTCGTCCGCGACGATCTCGAGCAGGCCTGAGCGATGGAGCCGGTACGTCAAGGCAAGGAAGGGAGTACCTGCGGTGTCGGTGATTTCAAAATTACACTCGGTCATGGCGGGAGTGGAAGACGAGGAGACGTATCGGGTGATGGTGACGAGTATGTACTCGCGCAGGAGCGAAACGGACGCGCGTTGGTAGCCCGGGCCGATGGCTCCGCTAAACTCGTATCCGGGATCGCGGAGGGTATGAATGAGTATGGACAGCGGCCCCTGAAGGCGCGGGACGCCGAACGTTTCGTAAGTCTGAAGCATGCCGCTTTGTTCGTCAATCGTCGCGCGGAAATCCGGTTAGGCCATCTCGATGCGACCGTTCTCGCGTACGAGAGCGGAGGTCTGCGCGGGCGAACCCGGCACCACGTCGATGCGGGACCATTGGTTCAGAGGCACGGCGATGCTGAAGACAAGCAAGTCCTCCGCAACAGGCGTTGGCACGGGGGCGCGAAGCGCGGACTTCCAATGGGCGCGGCCTTCGCGAATCGAGAAGGGAATCTCCTCGCCATCGCGCATGAGAGTGACCTTTGACCAGTCGATCGAGCCCGGCGACGCAATACGTCCGGTGGCAATTTCGACCACGGACGGTCCATCCCACGCGATGGGATTGAAGAGCGCAATTGAAGCCAGCGGCTCCGGGCTGGTGGGGAGTTGCGCGTTTAATAGAAACACGGAAAGCAACAGCAGGTTCATGCGGCGTTCTCCATTGTGCCCGGTTGTACTGTAGCACAACGCTTTGACTTCTTTAGCGAGTGACGCGGAAAACGGGGACTGTTCCACTTTTGATGAGTCCAAAGCTTGCCTGCGAAGCCCCCAACATCACATCAACCCAAACAGTCAACCAGCCCCGATGACCAAAAGTGGAAACTGTCCCCGCTTTCCCAAAGCCTTTCTCGCTACTTCCCCATCATCGGCCTGTAGAGCCGCGCGCGGAACTCAGGCTCGCGCAGCACCACGGCCTGCAGGAATCTGAAATTGTCGGCAAGGTACCCCTCATACCCCGCCGGCTTGCCGTCCCACGTGGTCCAGTCGATGCCCTTCGGGTACGAGTCGGTAACCCCATTCTGAAACTCGCCACGCTGCTGCCGTTCGAGCATCGCGCGCAAAACCTTGTCGCCGCGCTCGTCCATCCCGACCGCATAGTGCGCCGCCATGAAATGCAGCACGTGTCCCGCCGTGATCCCGCCGTTCATGTAATACCCGAAGGTGTCGGTACCGTCCTCGCGCGTCGGCATGCCGCAGGCGTCCGGCTGAAGATAGTCGGCGCGCAGCACGGGAATCAGTTGCCCCGGCACGCCCAGATCGAAGCGCGTGAACCCGGCCTCCTCCATGCGCTTCCAGAGCTTGTCGAGAATCTCGCGCCCCTTCTCGGGTTCGACAAGGCCGTATTCGATGGCCAGCCCATTGACCACCGGCGAATGGTAATCGTGAAGCTGACCGTTGGCATCGCGCCACCACGCAATCCAACCCGTCTCGGGATTATAGAGCGTCTTGAAATACGAGGCCTTAAGCGCCAAGGCGCGCTCGGCGTAGTGCGTCTGCTTCTCCGTCCGCCCCAGTTGCGCCTCGAGATCCGCGAGACAGCGAAACGCGCGGTAGCAGACCGCGTTCGTGTAGGCGTCCTTGTGCCCACAATTGAGCGCGTCCCACCACGCGCACGACCGGCCCGGCTGCTGCAAGGCATTCGGATTGCCGCTCTGCACGGCTTCAATCATGCCGTCGCCGTCAATGTCGCGCTTCACGAGATACTCCGCAATAAACTCGAGCCGCTCGATCCGCCGCTCGAGCCACTCCCGGTCCTTCGTTACCTCAACGTAATCCCACGCCGCGATGAGCGGACTCGCATTGGCGTCGAGGAAGTCCTTCTTGTCCCAATAACAGATGACCTGGCCGTCGGGCAGCACCTTTTCGTCAAGCCACCAGTCGAGCGTCCGTCGCACCATGGGCATCGCGTCGACGCCCTCGGCTAGGGTGGAGGTAAAGAGCGCCTGGTCGGCATAGAACCACAACGAGCAGCTCGCGGGATCGCTGATGACGTTGTTCGCGAGCATGCCGGGAGGCGCGCTGAATGCATTGTTCGGATCGCCCCACTTCGACGAAATCTGAAACTCGTTGAACCAACCCCGCCGCGCCAGGCGCCACAGCTCGTTGTCTTTAAGCCCCTTCGGCTTCCGCAGATGCACCGGCTCGAGTTCCAACGTGATCGTCTTGCCGTTGACGGCCGCGGACAGATCGAGTATGAGGTCGACCTCGTGGTTCGGGCGGCTGCCCTCCAACCGCGCATGCACCTCTCCCCCACTCGCCGTCAGCAGCAACTGGCCAAAATCCGGCGCGCTCACGATTGCGGGCAGGTCAAGGCGTCCGTCGCTCTGCCAACCGCTGGGCAGCAGCGTCGTGGGCGTCACACGCGGATTGAATGGAAAGACCAACTCAAGTCCCTGCACAGCACCGCTGCAGGAGACCGTAATCTCCAACTCACCCTCGTCGGCATCGAGAGACCACACGGCAAGCGGGCTGCGGTAAACGACTTCACCTTCACCGCTACCTTCCCGCGTTACGGTCTGGTCCGAAAACGCACTCCACGCTCCCTCGCGCAACACGCGCAGCCCCGCCGGAGCCCGCAAAAGATTCGTCTCCACGCGGTTGCCGCCTTCCGTGTCCCAACTGAGCACGGTGATTTGCGGATGCGCGGCGTCGGTTTCGAGGCGCAAACGAGGTTCGACTGCGCCGGCCTGAGCGGCGTTAAGGATCATGACTGCAAACCCCAGAGTCAGGAGATGCGTTTTCATCGTTCAGTCCCCCGTGATGTGGATTGCGCTTCGGGCCAGTCTACCCGAACAACGCCAACGGAAGAAACCCCGCGGCAGCCCTTGTGGTCTCGCCCGAAATAGGGGTACAGTGTCAGACAACCAAGTCTTATCCACAGTACGAGGACCTGCACGATGCATTGGTTTGACATCAGGAAAGCCGTGCGCCTGGCACTGCCCGCGCTCGTTTCGGCATTTGCAATCCTTCAGGCCGCGGCGGCCGAATTCGAAGTCCCCTTCGGGCAGCGCCAACTCTTCCTGGACGACCATGGCGTTGAGGAGACGACGAACCTCACGCGCACCCTGCACGCGCCCGAGAAGCGCGGCCCCGTGATTCGGCCGCAGCCCCCGCACGAGATGGCCATCCAGACCCGTTGCGCTCCCGCCTGGAATCCCGAACGAAAGGTCTACCAGATCTGGACCCTCGTGTCGGGCATGGAGTATCCCACGGGCGGCTACGCGTATTTTGAAAGTAAGGACGGCATCCACTGGACACGCCCCGTCCTGAACCAGCGCGAAGTCTACGGCCTGAAAGAAAACAACTACCTCGCCGACGACGCGAAGATTCTGAACGCCATCTACGACGCCGACGAACCCAGCCCCGACCGGCGCTACAAGGGCCTCGTCACGGGCGAGAACCGCGCGCCGGCCGTCAGCCCCGACGGCGTGCATTGGACGCGGCTCGAAGTGCCGCCCGTACCCTCGTGGGACGAGTCCAATATGAGCTTCGACCGCGCGAGCCACACCTACCTGCTGACCGTGAAGCAGGGCGGCCCGTACGGCCGCGCCGTGTACCTTTCGACCAGCCAGGATTTCCAGAACTGGACCAAGCCCGAGCTCGCTTTCTGCGCGGACGAACAGGATCAGATCCTGGGCAAGGAACGCATCGCGCGCCGCTTCGCCGACCCGAAGATGCAACAGCCCACGTTCAACATTCCCGAGAAATACAATGTCGACGTCTATAACATGGGCATCTTCCGCTACGAGGGCGTCTACATCGGACTGCCCTCGATGTTCCACCAGACCGGCAAGGTCGACGGAACCTACAAAGGCTTCGACGACTGGGATATCAGCCCCGAGATGCGCGCGGTCTACAAGCGCGACGGCGACTGGAGCGGCTTCCACCATATCCAGATGCTCTGCAGCCGCGACCTGAAAACCTGGACCCGCCTCGCCGGCCGTCAGCCCTTCATCGACAACTCACCCGCCGGCGAAGACGTGTACGACTCCGGCTGCATCATCGGCCCGTCGGCGCCCGTGCCGCACGGCGACGAACTGTGGTTCTACTACACCGGCCTCAAGGCCTACGGCGGCCCGAGTACGGCCGACAACGCCGCCGTCAACCTCGCCGTGCTTCGCCGCGACGGATTCTTTTCCCTCGACGCCGCGGACGACGAAGGCACACTGCTCACCAAGCCCTTCGTCCTTCCCGGCGGCGAGCTCTTCGTAAACGTCAACGCGAAAAAGGGCCGCCTCAGAGCCGAACTTCTGGACGGTAACGGCAGAATCCTGGCCCGCTTCTCTGAAATCCGAGGCGACCGTACGCATAAGAAGCTGAAATGGAGAGGCGGCGACCTTGCCCATTGGAAAGGCCGGCCGGTGCAACTTCGCCTCACCCTGCGCAACGCGAGTCTCTATTCCTACTGGTTCGAGGAGTAAGGCGGGGAGAATTCCATGACGGTCTCCGAGAGCTTCGACAAGGTCCGAAGATACTACGACGCGTTCGACGAATGGTCGCGACTGGACAGCCCCGCGGGCACGCTGGAGTTTGCCCGAACAATGCGCGTGCTGGAAACGCATCTCGCTCCTCAGAGCCGCATACTCGACCTCGGCGGCGGCCCCGGCCGCTACACCCTGGCGCTCGCCGCGGCGGGACACCGCGTCTGCCTGGCCGACCTGTCCGAGAATCTCATTGCCGAAGCCAGGGCGCACATAGGCCGTTCAGACGCGGCCTCGAACGTGGAATCGGTGGAGGTGGCCAATGCGTGCGACCTGAGCCGCTACGCCACGGCGTCCTTCGATGCGGTGTTGGCCCTGGGTCCCTTCTATCATCTGACCTCCGAAGCGGATCGGCTCAGCGCCTCGCGGGAAATCGTCCGCATCCTTAAGCCGGAAGGCCTGCTTGTTGCGGCGTTCATTCCGCGCCTGTGTGGATTGGCCGGATTGATTTCGCGGGCCGCACAAGCCCCCAATCAGGTCTCTGTGTCCTCGCTGGATCGCGTCGCGAAAGACGGCGTCTTTCAGAATGAATCGGAGCGCGGATTTCAGGAAGGGTACTATGCCCGGCCCGAGGATATCGCCGCATTCTTCGAGCATTGCGGCTTCCAAACCACCGAAGTGGTCTCGGTCCGGGGAATCGGTTACGGACAGGAGCAATACCTGAGCCAGCTTCACCCGCTCAATGCCGGCCTGTGTGACCGCTTCCTTGATTTGATTCACGAGACGCAGAGCGATCCGGCCGTCATTGCCATGGGAGGCCATGCGCTGCACATCGGACGAAAGAGGAGCAATGGTGAATGATGCAGGAACTCATCGAGCGCCACGAACGGTTCTGGAAGGGCGAGGGGCCCAGCCTGATTCTGATTCCGGCTCCCGCGGAAGTGGCGCCGACCGACGGGCTCTCCCCCGCGCTGTCCACGTTCTCGATGGATCCGGATACCCTTTGGGAACGCGAACTCGCCCGTGCGCAATCCGTGATCGGCTGGCCTACCGACGGTATCCCAACCGTACGCGCCAATTACGGTGTGGTCTTCGTGCCCGCCATCGCGGGGCAAAGCTACCTGTTGCCGGAAGGCCAGATGCCGTGGCCGGGAAAGAGCCTCGACCGGGACGCCATTCGGGCGGCCCGCTCGGTGAACCTCTCCGAAACGGACATGATGCGGCGCGCCGAGGCCTTCTACGCGCACTATCGCGCATCGAAGGC
>JAVEWL010000117.1:0-10828 GCA_034004565.1 FCB group bacterium
ACGCAAAACCATGACACGGGACGCTTTACGCTCCAAAGCGATTCTAACACGGCCCTCAAACCGTGTCAAGTAAACTCCTTACATCCTTCCGCACAAATTACACCCTGTTACGCCTAGGCGACAACGCCGAGGGTCAACAGAAGATTCGCGTAAATCCGTTGTTCTCCCGTCACGATTTGAAGGCAGGTGTCGGGACCGCTCGCTTCCTCATAGAACTCGAAGCGGTTGAACGCCGTCAGTTCCAAATCCGGCATGAGACTGCGAAATTCCTGAAAAATCGGGGGTTCGGGTCCGTCATCGGGAACCATCACCGCCGCTTCCTCGACCACGATCGCCGTGAGAAGGATGTCGAGCACTTCCGTGACTTTTGGCTTGCCCGGCGCGAGATTCAGGTAGACCAGTGCCGCGTTTTCGCCCAGGCACGTACTCGCCGGATAGTTCCCATCCGTGATCAGCACCTTCGAACCGTGCCCGGCCGCGGCCAGGGCTTCGAGAATATCCGGATGGGTCAGGCGTTGCTTCAGCATCTTCTCCTCCACATAACTGCGTCGATTAAAACAGTGCTTAGACCACGGACCGCCCGCTCGATCCTGCGATACAGACAAGTCTTTTCAACTTCAAAACGGAACGCTAACGAGTCCCGAGCAGCATTGCTTCCCGCGCCAATGCGGCCGCCTCAGACTTGCTGGACGGGTCTTGCGTCACCGCGCGCTGGAGGTCCTGGAACGCATTGGGCAAGTCGCCCACGGCGAGCAATGCCTTGCCGCGTCCGAGGAGGGCCGCGGTAACGGTCTTGGCCGCTTCCTGCTCCGCGGGCGACTTCAGGACTTCCGTATAATGCGCAATGGCCGCCTCGAATTGCCCTTCCTGGGCCAGGATGTTTCCAAGCGCGACATGCGCCTCGCGCTCCTGGGGCCACATTCCTTGGTCGCCCGATTCGGCGCGCATCTTGTCGTAGATGGACAGGATCTTTTCGTAGTGGCGTTTCGCCCCCGGCAGGTTCGGACGAAGCACCTCGTAGGTCACCGCGAGGTTGTACCGCGCCTTGATCGAGTCCGGGTTCTTTGCCAGGGTCGCGAGATAAATCGTCTCGTTGTTTTTCCAGTCGGCATTGCGATCCACCGAGAGGCCCACGAACAGCAACAGCGCTGCGTAGGCCGCCACGGCCGCAAACTGCCGGGCCGCCGGGCTGTGCAGGCGCTGCCACACCCATTCCACCAAGGCGAGCAGGAACCCCGCCAGGGGCACGTACATCCAGTGCTCGGCCATGGGCGCGTTGAGCGGAATCAGTCCCGAAATGGGGAACCAGGCGATGAGGAACCAGCCCATGCCCAGCGCCACACGGTAGTGTCCGCGTCGAAGTCCGACGACGAACAGCGCCATGCATCCCGCCAGGAGCAGGTAGCCCACCAACGCGAGCCATACCGGCACATCCACAAGCGTACGCTCCATGTGGAGGCCCGTCGGCAGGAAGATCACGCGGATGTACAGGGCAAACGACTGGCCCGTTTCGATGATGCGCTGGCCAAAGCTCGAGGCCACGCTCTCCGAGGATGCGAATTTCAGCCACGTGGCGCGCAGCACGCCGTAGCCAACCAGCAGCGCGATCGCCAGGCCCGCGGGAAGCGCCCTGCGCAGGTATACGGCGCTCGGCGATTCCGCGGCGTCAAGGCGCGGCTCCAAAGCGATCACCAGCAACAGGAGGAACGGGTAGATTGCCGCGGACTCCTTGCTGAGCAGCGCCGCCACGAAGAAGAGCGCGCTTAACAGCGCCCCCGCGATTCGCCGGCCCGCGCCGCCGCGCAAAAGAGCCAGGTTCAGCGCGGCGAACATGAACGCCGCCGCCATTGAATCCGCGCGGCCGCTGATATACGTCACCGCTTCGGTATGCAGCGGATGCACGACCCACAACAACGCCACCGCCAGGGCCGCCCACGGGGCCGCGTTCAACCGCCTCAGCAGCGCCAGCATCAGCAGCGCCGCCGCGAGGTGCCACGCGAGATTCGTGGCGTGAAACAGGAACGGCGTGAGGTCGGGCAACCCGGTTTCCGGGTCAACGGCTCCCGCGGACGGACGCGCGAGGGCCGAATCCAGCATGAACGAAGCCGCTACGAGGGGCCGGTAGAAGTTGCCTTGCCCCCGGCCGAAAGCGTGCTGGTCCTCTTTGAACAACTGGACGAACTGTGACGGATCCTGCACGTGCTCGTGCAGCAGCACGGAGGATACGTCGTCCCATACGAATTCGCCCGTAAACGAATTCGAATACGCCAGCAACCCGGCCGCGCACACCGCCAGGGCCGCCCAGAAACCGAACCGAGATGTTTCGCCGCGGGTTGTCATTGCTCAGGCGTTTACTCCCGTTCCCGGCGCATGATGTCCAGTTCCTTCGAATCCTGCACATCCAGAATGCGCACACCCTGGTTGCGGCCGATGATCTTCAGCAGGCGGAACCGGCCGTCCGCGAAATCCTCTCCTTCGCGAACCTGGTAATTCTTCGTGACTCCGCGATCGGGGAATATTACTTCGAGGAACACGGTGGTCACGTTGTTTTCTTTGTCGGTGATGAAGGAGGGTTTGCTGATACGGGGACGGGTGAGTTCCTTGTAGGCATGCTCGCGCGAGGGCCCCAGCGACGGATTGCCCGGATCGAAGAAGGCCAAGAGGTCCGCGGCGGTCATCACGCCCGACCAGAACTCGACGGCCTCCGCCTGCTTCATCACGCCCTCGACTGCCGACGCGCATTCTCTCTTGGCCCCGGGCAGATTCTTTTTGCCGTTGAATTTGGCTTCCACCGCCTTGAGCTGCTGGAAGACCTGGGCCGACATTTCCGGCGGCACCGCCTGGCCATTCTTCAACAGTTCCGCGATCGGGCCGAGCGGGTTGCTGAATTCCTTCGCGATTTCCGTTACCGTGGGTTCCGGGGGCGGGGGAGGCGTCTCCGCCGGATCGGGGGGAGGCGGCTCGTTACTGCATGCCACCAGGATAAACGGCAGAACCAGAGCGAGGACCAACACACGCTTCATGCGAACTCCTTGCGCGACCGAACGGGGGTTGCGGTCCAATTCCATATCGTAGGCACCCGTTGAGCCCGGTTACCCCTCGACCGCACCTCTCGCCCGTCCCGCCGGGCGCGCGCGGCCGGTCAGCCGGCTCAACCCATTACACCGATCGATAGTACCAAGCCGTATTCCGGTGTTCAAATGCCGGGCCTCAAAAAAAGGGATTCGCCATAGGGGCATGGACCGCGCTATAATCACCTGCGTATACTCTAAGGCATTCCGCACGGAAACCGCAGACGAGAGGGGAACTCATAGGGACCATGAGTACAATCCTATTGGTTGACGACGACGTGGATCTGTCGGAGCTTATTCGCACGAAGCTTCTGTCCGAAGGCCATCAAGTCGAAGTGCATCACTCGGGCCAGGGAGCGTTTGAACTTGCCAAGCGCATTAAGCCCGACATCGCCATCCTCGACATCATGCTGCCCGAGGTCACCGGTTATCAGATCTGCCGCCGCATCCGGAAGGATCCCGAGCTCTACCGCATGGCGATCCTGATCCTCACCGCGCTCGGCGAGGAACCGGAAATCATGCACGGCCTCGAGCAGGGCGCCGACGACTATCTCTCGAAGCCCTTCAAGCTCGATTCCCTGACGGAGAAGCTCACCTCGCTCACGGGCCTGATGGAATCCCTGCAACGGCGCCACGTCCTCACCGGACTCCCCGGCACCGACGCCATCAAGCGCGAGATCAACCACCGCCTCGCCCGCGGCATGGCTATCGCCGCGTGCTATATCGATATGGTCGGATTCAAGCCCTACTGCGCGGTCTACGGGGTCGAGGGCCAGCGCCGCGTCATGCAGTTCATGGGACGGCTGCTCACGCAGCTCACGCGCAACATCGGCGTCTACGAATGCTTCATCGCCCACATGGGCGGCGAGCATTTCGTCATCCTGCTCAACCTCGAGGACTACGAACGCCTCTGCAATGCGCTGATTCAGACCTTCGACAGTAGCGTCAAGGAACTCTACTCCACCGCCGAGAACGGCCAGGGCTATATCGCCGCTGTCGACAAGTACGGCCGCGAAGGGCATTACCCGCTGATGGCGCTTGCCATCGGCGTCGCCCACACCCAGTTCCGCCACTACAAGAGCGCCAAGAAGATGTTCGAGGTGCTCGCCCAGACCCGTCAGAAGGCCCAGCCCGACGGGAAGAGCGCCGTCTTCGTGGATCGACGGCGAACCGACCGGTAACGGCACATGGACTATTCGTTACGAAGGGTCGCCATGGTTGTGGCGGCCCTTTTCCTTTTCAGCGCCTGCGGCACGGTCGTGCCCGAAGACGAACTCGCACGCCGCGTCCGCGCCAGCCATCCCACGTGGCAAAGCTACTCCGAGGACATCAAGGCGCAGCTCGGCGCGGGACCGGCCGCGGAGTGGGAGGGAAGCCTTCGCGAGGTCCGCGTCGAAGGCGACGAGATCCGCGTGGTCGTTGCGCTGTCCGGCCCGTGGGCCAAGCGCACCGTGGCCGCGCCAGTGCTTCTCAACGACCCCGTCGGCGGCGCCCGCCAAAACATCACCGCCGAGCGCGACGACAGCCGCGTCACCTATGGCTTCACTTTACCCGCCTCCCAGGCCGGCCTTGCCGTGCCGTGGGTCGAACTCAAGTTCCCCAATGGCGAGCGTCGCGTGACCTTATCCGAAAAAGGAACGTGGTCCGCTCCCGCAAAGCCCACCGAAAACCCGCCGGAATGAGCTTTTGGGTCTGCCAGGCCGTAATTCCGTCAACAAACATGTAAGCTATTGTCTGGTCAGGAATTAAGCAATACCCTTCAATTCGGTTGACTTTCGGGAAATTCGGGTATACTATTAACAACGTCAACCGAATCCAACCATGACCACAGCCGGGATGGACGATATGGCCCTGCTCACCAAGCGGCAACGAGAGATCCTCGACTTCCTGCACGCGTTCGTGAAGGAATCCGGTTACGCACCCAGCCTCTCCGAAATCGCGTGGCACTTCGGCCTGTCCTCGCCCGCGACCGTCCATGAGCATCTCAAGGCGCTTGAGGAAAAAGGCTTCATCGAGCGCGGCTGGAATAAGAAGCGCTCCGTAAACCTACTGACCACCACCGACCGCGTCGAATACGTCGAGATCCCCCTCCTCGGCCAGATCGCCGCCGGACAACCTATCGAAGCCATCCTTGACGATCAGACCGTTTCCGTGCCCCGCGACATGGTCGGCGGCGCCAAGCGCTACTACGCCCTGCGTGTCCGCGGCGAATCCATGATCGACGAGCACATCCTCGACGGCGACCTCGTCGTCGTCCAAAGCGTCGCCGACGCCGCCAACGGCGATACCGTTGTCGCCCTCGTCCTAAGCAACACCGCCACCCTCAAGAAGTTCTACCGCGAAGGCCGGCAAGTCCGCCTTCAACCCGCCAATCCCACCATGAACCCCATTGTCCTCAACGAAGAAGACGTCAAGATCCAGGGCATCGTCGTAGGCCTCATCCGGCGCTATAGCTGACCCCTGTTTTTGTCCATCCCGTCCATTTGGTCCATACTGTCCATTTCTTTGCCAACTTTCGGTTGACTTTCGGGAGAATTTCGTTTACTATTGACATATGAACGGTGTCACCGGCTCCGGCAAATAACCGCCGGGGCATCTCAAGCAACAGTAATGGTTTACCGACGCCCGAGGTGTGTCTCCATGGATAGACGAATTCTCCACATAGACATGGATGCCTTCTTCGCATCGGTCGAGCAGGTGCGCAACCCCGCCCTGCGCGGAAAACCCCTCATTATCGGCGGCGCCAAAGATGCCCGGGGCGTGGTCTGTACCGCTTCCTACGAGGCGCGCCCCTTTGGCGTGCGCTCCGGCATGCCCCTCGTCGAGGCTCGCCGCCGTTGCCCCCAGGCCATTTTCATGGCCGGCAACTTCGAGCACTACCGCGCCGCCTCCGAAGAAGTCCATGCCGTCCTCGATACCGTGTCGCCCATCGTCGAGATGGCCTCGATCGACGAGGCCTACATCGACGTCACCGGTTCTCAGCGCCTGTTTGGCGGCGACGACGCCATTGCCCATTACATCAAATCCGAAATCCACCGCAGGACCCAGTTGCCCTGCACCGTCGCCATCGCTCCCAACAAACTCATCGCCAAAGTCGCCGCCGGCGAGGCCAAGCCCGACGGATACCGCCGCGTGGGAGCGGGGGAGGAGGCGGCCTTCCTGCGCCCCCTGCCCCTGAAGAAACTCCCCGGCGCCGGCCCGCGCACCTGCGAGGCCCTCGAAGCCCTGGGCATCCTCACCGTGGGCGCCCTGGCCGACCTCCCGCTGTCCACGTTGATGGCCGCGTTCGGTTCCACGGGCTACGCCCTGCACGAGGCCGCCCTGGGGCGTTCGACCACGCCCGTCGTGCCCGAGTCGCTCCCGAAATCCATGAGCCGCGAGACCACCTTCGAGGAAGACCTTATGGACTGGAAACGCGTCGAGCGCGTCCTGCTCTACCTGGCCGAACGCGCCACCTACGCCCTGCGCGAAGCCGGCATGGAAACCCGCTGCGTCACGCTCAAAGTGCGCTACGCCGATTTCCAGACCAATACCTTCGCCAGGACGCTCCCCGAACCCTCTTGCCTCGACGGCGACATTGCCCACGCCCTCGAAGATCTGATTCCCAAGGCCAAAGAACGCCGCGCGCGCGTGCGCCTCATCGGCGTCGCCCTGACCTCGCTCAGCTTCAACCAGCACCAGTTGCAGCTCTTCGACCGCCGCGCCGGGTCAAAGTGGGAGCGCGTCCTCCAGAGCGTCGACCACATCCGCGACCGCCACGGCTTCGAAGTGCTTCGTTCCGCCAAAACCATGGAGCTGGGACGCCGGGTTCGCCTGGCCACCCCGTCGTTGTCCAAATGAGTGCCCAGGCATGCAGAAATACGCCCCCTTCATCCCTCTCCCGCGGAGAGACTTCCTCCCTGTCCGCACGGGAGAGGGGTGGGGCGAGGGCTTTGTCCATCGTGTCCATATCGTCCATCAAGTCCATCGCGCCAGCGCCGCAGAACAAGCCTCCTCCCGAACTCCCCCTGTGCCTGCGCTGGCTGGACACGGAGGCCCTGCGCCCCGCCGAGGACGACGTATAAGTCAGCGCACCCGTTCAAGGGCGAGAAACATGAATCACTCGGGAGTCCCGGCAACCGCAACACCGGGATCACCCCTCCCGAAGTTTCACGCTCCGCCCTTGAACGAGTGCGCTGACCGGAAAACGGGGACTGTTCCACTTTTGATGAGCCCAAGGCCTGACTGCGAAGCCCCCAACTTTGTCTTAGCTTTCGCAGTCAACCAGTCCCAAAAACCAAAAGTGGAAACTGTCCCCGCTTTCCGAAGAATGGGAGTTATGAGAGTCATGGGAACGATGAGAGGAATGACAAAGCCCCCTTAACCCCTGCCGGTTCTTTCTTCATACCTCCCATCATTCCCATGACTCCCATTCCCCGAAAAAACCATAGGCAACATCGAAAGGACGTGCCCATGATTCACCTGCACGTCCACAGCAATTACTCGCTGCTGGAAGGCGCAGCCACCGTCCGCCAACTCATCGCGCGCGCCGTCGAGCACGGCATGCCGGCCCTGGCCCTGACCGATACGGACGGCCTCTACGCCGCCGTCCCGTTCTACACGGCCGCGCGCGAGGCCGGCATCAAGCCCATCGTCGGCGCCGTGCTCGAAGGCGCCGTCCTGCTCGCGCGCAACCGCGAAGGCTACGCCGAGCTCTGCCACCTCATTACCCAATACCAGCTTCACAACGATTTCCGCCTGTCGGATCAGCCTCTTAGCGACGACCTCTTCGTCCTGACCTCGAACCGGAAGCTCATCAAAACCCTCTGCGCAAAAGGCCTGCGCCCCCTCGTCGCCATCACGCACCACGGCGACACTCATTCCCGCTACGAGGCCGCCGCCCTGCGCGACTATGCCATCCGCAAGGGCCTGCGTCCCGTGGCCGTGTGCCCGGTTTACTTCCTTGACCCCGGCGACGCGCGCGTCCACCGCGTGCTCACCGCCATCCGGCTTAACACCAACGTCGACCTGCTTGAACCGCACGAGCTCGCGCATCCCGCGTCGTGGTTCCGTTCGCCCAAGGAATTGCGCAGCCTCTACGCCGACTGGCCCGACACCCTCAACAACGCCGAATGGGTCGCCGGCCACTGCAACCTCGAACTCGAGCTCGGCCGTCCCCGCTTCCCCGAATGCACCGTCCCCCGAGGCGAAAACGCTTTCTCGCACCTCTGGAAGCGCGCCTTCGCCGGGCTTTCGCAGCGCTACAAGCCCATCACGCCGCGCGCCGTCGAACGCCTCCAGCGCGAGCTCGACGTCATCTACACCCTCGGCTTCGCGCCCTATTTCCTCATCGTTTCCGACATCGTCGATTACGCCCGCGCCCGCGAGATCCCCATCGTCGGACGCGGCTCCGCGGCCAACAGCATCGTGTCCTACGCCCTCGGCATCACGCGCGTCGACCCGTTCAAATACGACCTCTATTTCGAGCGTTTTTTGAATCCGTCGCGCACCGATTGTCCCGACATCGACCTCGATATCTGCTGGCGCCGCCGTGACGACGTCATCAACTACGTCTACGGCAAGTACGGCGCCGACCGCGTCGCGATGATCTGCACCTTCAACACCTTCCGCGCGCGCTCCGCCGTGCGTGAAGTCGCCAAGGCCCTCGGGCTTCCCAACGAACAGGTCAACCGCCTCACGCGCCACATCCCGCACTACGGCGCCGGCGACATCCGCACCCTCGTGCGTTTTCTGCCCGAGTGCAAAGGCCTCGACCTCGAACGCGAGCCCTTCAAATCCGTCGTGGACCTCGCCGAAAAGATAGGCGACTTCCCGCGCCACCTCTCGATCCATTCCGGCGGCCTCGTCATCGCCCCCGAGCACCTCAACCGTTTCGTCCCGCTCCAGCGCGCCACCAAGGGCCTCCTCATCACGCAATACGACATGGGCCCCATCGAAGAACTTGGCCTCGTCAAGATGGATCTCCTGGGCCATCGCTCCCTGAGCGTTCTCGACGAAACCGTGCAGAAACTCCGCGACAACCGCGGCATCGAAATCGATCTCGAGTCCCTGCCCGACCCCGATCCGCTCACCGCCAATCTCATCCGCGAGGGCCGCACCATCGGCTGCTTCCAGATCGAGTCGCCCGCCATGCGCGCTCTGTTGCGCAACACCCTCGCCGACAACACCGACATGCTCATCAAGACCCTTTCGCTCGTGCGGCCCGGTCCCTCCGGCAGCGGCATGAAAAAGCACTTCATCGACCGCCGTCTCGGCCGCGAGGAAACGACCTATCTCCATCCCGCACTCGAGGAGGTTCTCAAGGACACCTACGGCGTCATGCTTTACCAGGAAGACACCCTCAAGGTCGCCGCCGCCATCGCCGGCATGACCCTCGCCGAAGGCGATTCCCTGCGCCGCGCCATGACCAAGAAGCGCTCCCCCCAGGAAATGGCCAAAAACATGCGCAGCTTCCTCGAACGCGCCGCCGCCAACGGCGTCGACACCGCCATCGCCGAGGAAATCTGGGGCCAGATCGCCAACTTCGCGAAGTACTCCTACTGCAAGGCCCACGCCGCCACCTACGGCGAAATTTCCTACCAGTGCACCTACCTCAAGGCGCATTACCCCGCCGAATTCCTCTCGAGCGTCCTCAGCAACCGCGGCGGCTTCTACCATCCCGCCGTCTACCTCGAAGAAGCCAAGCGCCTCGGCGTCGAAATTCGCCCGCCCGACGTCAACCGCAGCCGCTTCACCTACACCGTCGAAGGCGACGCCGTCCGCATCGGCTTCGTCGAAGTCCGAGGCCTGTCCCAGGGCGCCGTGCACGCCATCCTCGACGCCCGCGACGACGCGCCCTTCGTGAGCATCGGCGACCTCTGCCGCCGCGCCAACATCGGCCCTTCCGACGCCGAGGTCCTTATTCAATCCGGCGCCTGCGACAGTTTCGGCCCGGCGCGTCCCATTCTTTTATGGGAACTCCAGATGCTCCGGCAGCCGCAGCGAGTGGGGGAGGGCATGCCCCTCGAACTCCTTCTGCCCGACGGCGACACCTGTCCGCTTCTGCCGGCCTTCCCCGACTATTCGCGCCGCCACCGGGCCGACCTCGAATGGACCCACCTCGGCCTCTTGCCGGACACGCATCCCATCGAGTACTACCTGCACGTCCTCGGCGGCGAAGCCCTCGTCCTGAGCGGCAGCCTGCCCGACTACGTCGGCCGCGAAGTCACCATGCTAGGCTGGCTCATCGCCGAGCGCCGCGTGGCGCTGAAGGGGAGAGGCTGCATGAAATTCGTCACCTTCGAAGATCCCTGCGGCGTCTATGAAGGCATCCTCTTCCCCCGCGCCTACCAGGCCTACGGCCACCTCCTCGACACCCACGGCCCCTACCTCGTCACCGGCGAGGTCCAGAACGAAGACCACTGCTGCACCCTCGTCATCGAGCGCATCGAAAAAGCCGGCCAGGCCCCCAAATCCCCCGGCACCTCCACCATCACCCCGCCCCTGAGTTGGTTCGGCGAACCCTACACCAACGGCCGAATCGCCCAGGCAGACTAGGCCTCTACTTCGTACTCCTGCTCCTACACGTCACCCTCAATCCCATCCCATAGCTCCCATGCCTCCCATAACTCCCATTCTTCCGCCCCCTCAAAAAACAAAATCGGCCGCGAGAACTTTCTCGCGGCCGTTATGACCCTCAAGTAAAACCTTACTTTGCGCGGCGCAGATCCCAACCCGGTTCGCGCATCTCGCGAGGCTTCAGGAACGAGCGCAGCACC
>JAVEWL010000118.1:0-10797 GCA_034004565.1 FCB group bacterium
CGCCGGTAACGAAGCTCAGACGCTTGCAGACTGGGCTTTCCAGGGACTGCAAGAGGAGGCTTCTCTCCGTCTAAACTGGTACTCATGGGGTCTCCGAAATCGGTTGTTGTCTTGCTTGGAGTGCCCCTGCGCGGTCGGGGAAGACCGCGCAGGGGCCGTGGGCATAGGGCGGGAGGGGAGGAAAACGTGTCATTCCAGCTGGAACTCTCCCTGTATGTAAACCGGTTATCCCGCTAAAGGAGACCGCCGGAGTTCGAGGCTGCCGTCCACTCGAGCCCGTCCCGGATCCGTTTCCTGCCTTCGGAAACTCCGGGGTGCCCCCGCGCGGCCGGGGGGAGGCCGCGCGGGGGCTTGGGGCATAGGGCGGGAGGGGGAGAAAGTCGTTATCCCGTCCGGGCAATGCCCGGAATGGAAAGCAATCGTCTCGCACGAGCAAGAACGGTTGATTTGTCGATTCAACTGTCTGGGGACTTCTTCTCGGGACCGTATCGCCCCGTTGCATCGGGTTCTTCGAGGGGCCCGCTTCGGTGAGTCTCTTTCGTGCTTCCGACCCCCGTGGGCTCCTCTCTTCACTGAATGTATTTGACCAGACGCAAGTGGACGCGCGGCAAAGGATTCGTAAAGGTTTGGTAAACACTGTACCGGGGGCAGAAAGCCGCCATTTGGCTCTCCGCGATACGAACCCTGATCGGGGACCGCCTCCCCTGCAGAGGGGTTTGTTTTTCCTCGCTTTCCTTGGGCGCTAGTTGTACTATGGAAGGTGGTCATAACGGGCGCTGATTGCGCCCCCCGCCTGAGGAGGCTAAGTCTGAACGTACAAACACAGCCCATGCAGATCGCCGAATCCATACTCAGAACACTCACTGAACCCGTACTGGTCCTTGACGAGACCTTTCGGGCGATCATGGCAAACCCCGCTTTTTACCAGACCCTCCAGATCACCCCCGGAGAGTTGGAAGGCAAGCAGGTTCAGAAGCTCATTGCCGGCGAAAATGGCAATCCCCACTTGCGGACGGTCCTCGAACCCGCCCTGGTGCGGGACGGCAACGTGGAAGGCCTCGAGGTCGTGTGTGCGTTGCCTTCGCGTGAACGCGCCATCCTTATGCTTAATGCGCGACGCGTCCCCATCGAGGAGGGGCTCTCCGAGATGATCCTCGTGGAACTGCGCGACGTGACCGAGGATAGGGAGACGGAAAGCCACATCCAGGTTTTGAACAATGCGCTGCAAGAACATGCCACCAACCTCGAGGCCATGAATGTCGAGTTGGAGGCCTTTACGCATTCCGTATCGCACGACCTGCGGACGCCCCTGCGGCTTACGAACAAGATCGCGCACCTCCTGCTTCAGGAGCACGGAACTCGGCTTCCGCCCGACGCCGTGGATAAAGTCAACATGATCCTCGACAGCACGCGCGAGATGGCCAAACTGCTGGAGGACCTCCTCACCTTCTCCCGCGTGAGCCGAGAACCCATGAAGAAAAGGCGCGTGGACCTGGCAAGACTCGTACGCGAGGCCCTCCACGATCTGCGAGACGAACATCCGGACCGCAATGTCGAGATCGTGGTGGCCGAACTTGGAACCTGTCAGGCGGACCGGGCGCTCTTGAAACAAGTCTTCCTGAATCTCCTGGCCAACGCCTTCAAGTTCACCCGGCCGCGCGAGAAGGCAACGATCGACGTGGGCAGCCAGGTCATCGACGGCGAGACGGTCTATTTTGTGCGCGACAACGGCGTCGGTTTCAACATGGCGCACTACGATTCCCTGTTTATTCCATTTCATCGCCTGCACAAGCAAGGCGATTTCGAGGGGTCCGGCGTGGGCCTTGCCCTCGTGCGGCGCGTGGTTGAGCGGCATTGCGGCCGTGTCTGGGCGGAGGGCGAGGTTGATGGAGGCGCGGTTTTCTACTTTACATTGGGCAGTTAGCGGTTCGAGGGAACGCCGGCGTTCACAAGGATGACAATTTGACCACTCCAACGAAGCGCAAAATCCTGATCGTCGACGACGACGCGCGTATTCTCCGGACGGTGAAGGCACAAGTTGAGAACCTGGGCTACGAGGCGAACACCGCCAGCGACGGGCGCGCGGCCCTGGCACTCGCCCGGACCCTCGAACCGGATCTGGTTATCCTCGATGTTTCCCTGGACGATTCCCGGCCCGCCGCACAGAAACCCCTCGACGGCATTGAAGTGCTCCGGCGGCTCCGCGATGCCAGCGATGTCCCCGTCCTCATGCTCAGCGCGACAAACGTTGCGGTCGTGAAGGTCATGGCGCTCAGCCTCGGGGCCGACGACTACCTGACCAAACCCTTCGAGCCGACGGAACTCGCCGCGCGCATCGAGGCGATCCTGCGCCGGGTCCGCAAGGAATCGCCCGATGACCGGGTCCTGAGCTTCCAGCGCGTGCGCCTGGATACCGGCGCGCGGCGTATTTGGAAGGACGGCGAACTCGTGGAATTGACCGGCATCGAGTTTGACATTCTGCACGCCCTGGCCCGCCGGCCGGGCCACGTATTCACCCGCGAGAAGCTCATCGAAGCCGCGTGGAAAGGCGAGTACTACGGAGTGGCCAAAGCCGTCGACGTCCACATCGGGCACATCCGCAAAAAGCTCGAGGACGATCCGGCCCATCCCACCCTTGTGGCCACGGTGCGCGGAACCGGTTACCGCTTCGAGGATACCCAGATCGTAGAGTCCTGAACGTGCCCGCTCCCCGAATCTCTACCCTAACTTTGCCTTAACTTCATCTTGGACCGCTACCCTTCTGCTCAGAAAGTGTGGAAGAATCGTGTCGGTTTCTCCTTCCAACATACGGCGCAAAACTAATGACACTATATGAACCTGTAGATATCCTGGTCGTGGAGGACAACGCCAGTCAGCGCGAATCCATCGTGCTGGCACTGCAAAACGCCATTCCCGACGTTCTCGTCATGGCCGTTGGAGACGGTATGGAGGCGCTCGATTTTCTATTCTGTCGCGGAGCCTGGACCCATCGCGCCGGAGACGATCCTCCGAAGCTGATTCTGCTGGATCTGTCACTGCCGGGAGCGGACGGGTTCTCCGTACTCGCTCAAATTCGCTCGTTCGATACGGACGACGCGCTCACCCTGACGCCCATTGTGATCTTCTCCGATTCCGAGGCGCCCGGAGATATTTCCAAGTGCTATCGCTGCGGCGCCAACAGCTACATAATCAAGCCCCTCAGCTTCTCGGATTTCCAGACCATTGTGGAAACAGTGGGCCAGTACTGGATGACGCACAACGAAACGTCCGTGTAAAGCGCAAACCGGTCTGGAGATTTGGTCCGCCGGGAGGTGCGCACACTACCGCGATTTGCGCCCGAACAGTGCGGCCACGCGTGACAGAAGAGCGGCCCAGCGCGAGCGTCGTGCGAGTTCAACAGGCTCCGCGGCGGCTTGCGCTTTCACCTTGGCCGCTTCGTACAGGGCTTGGAGGGCTTGGCGCATGTGTTGGGCGTCGGAGAAGCGGTCCTCCCGGTTGTGGGCGGTAGCGGTGGCATAGAAGGTGTCGCATTCGCTTGGAAGGTCGGGCCGCGAGTCCGTGACCTTCTCCGGACCGTTCGGCAGGTGCCCCGTCAGCATGGCAAAGAACATCACGCCGACCGAATAGATGTCCGTTCGGTGGTCGACGTCGGCGGCATTTCGGCGCTGCTCGGGCGAGTTGTACTGGAACTTCCCCAGGCTCGTGCCAATCATGGTGAACTGCGCGGTCGAATCCTTGAGTTTGGCGAGGCCGAAATCGAGCAGGCGAATCGAGCCGTCCGCAAGGATCATTACGTTGTCCGGCGAAAGGTCACGGTGGATGGTAAATCGGTGCGCATGCTCGAGCGCATGGCAAAGCAGGCTGAGAATCCGCACCGTCGAGCCCAGACCCAATCGTTTGCGTTCGCGAATGAAAGCGTGAAGGCTTTTCCCCTCCACATAGTCCATGGTATAGAACACCAGCGAGCCAATCTTGCGCGCGTCGTGGATGCGGACAATGCAGGGATGATTCAGTTGCCGCACCGCCTTGACCTCGCGCACGAACCTGTGCACCGCGCGGTCATTCTCGATATGCTGGGGCAGGAGCGTCTTCAGCGCAAGCGGGCGGTGAGTCTCGCGGTCCTCAACCAGGTAGACGCACCCCATGCCTCCCTTTCCGAGCGTACGCCGGACCACGTAGCGGTCCGCAACGACCTCGCCCGGTTGCAGGCTGCCAGGAGCATGCGTGCCCATTAATCGTTCTCTTCCATGGTCACTGCCTTCTTCGTATTCGGAGTTGGCAATTGGCAATTGGCAATTGGCCGTTCGACGTTGGGTACCGCCGCAGGTCCTGAACGTTACGATCATGCAAGGGTCGAATGTGAATAGCCGACGATGCGCGGTGCCATCGTCGAACGTCGCACCGAACACCGCCGCTAGGAACCGGGCTCGGCGAGCCGTTCGTTGGCTTTGCGCAGGCGATGGCTCAAGGTGGTAATGATGTTGAGGAGCATGCGGATGGCCACGCTCTTGGTCATCAGCTTGTGGAAGGTGGTTTCGTCGAGCGCGAACAGCATGGTCTCCTCGGCGGCGAGGGCCGATGCGCTCCGCGGTTCGTTGTTGATCAGGGCCATCTCGCCGAACATGTCACCGACGCGAAGGGTGGCCAACTGTTTCTTGCCGTCGAACAGCGCCACAGACCCACCCAGGATAATGTACATGGTATTACCGGTGGTGCCCTTGTGGAAGATGGTCTGGCCGCGCTCGGCCCGCATGGTCATGCCTTTGTGCAGAATCTTGTGTACGTCGTCGGGAGCGATTCCGCGGAAGAGTTCAACCTGGCGAGCGATGGCGGCATAGCGATCGAGTGATTCCATGGTATCGAACCTCCTGTGGGAAAGCCCGCACGACCCGAAACCGAGGCTCCGGTGGAATTCAGGATCAAGACCAGCCGCCGGAACCCAATGGACCGGCGGCTGGGAATCGACAAATCAAGGTTAAACGACGTAAATGTAACGCCGGCAGTTCAGGCAGGTGTGAATGTGCGAGGGGTCCTGGCGCACTTCCTGCACGAACTTGGACGGCAGCCGCATGAAACAGCCCTGGCAGGTGTCGCCTTCGACGGGCACGAGCGCGGGCGGCCGAACCTTCATCACGCGATCGTAATGCGAAATCACGCGCGCGTCCACCAGGGAGCGGATATTGTCGATGCGCTGGCGAATCTGCGCCTTGCCGGTCTTGGCCGCCTGGAGCATCTCCTGGCACAGTTGGAGGCGCGCCAGCAGAATCAGGTCGGCATGCGCATCGGCAATCTTGTCGGGCCCGACCGCCTTTGCGGCCTCGCCCTTCTTGAGTTGGTCTTCCATGGCGACGAAGTTTTCCGACGCCTGCTCCAGGAGGTCGTACATGTCGTCGGCTGTCGGGGCGCTCAGCATGCCCTTGAGCTTCTCGGGATCGCCCAGCAGCTTCGCCACCGTTGCCACGAAATTCAGGTAGGTGGTCTGCTCCGCCGGCGGATAGCAGATGAGAAAAATCAGGTGAACCGGCTTGCGGTCCACGGCCATGAAATCGAGTCCTTCGGGCACACGGCCCACGGCGCAGGCCAGCGTCTTCATGCCGGCGACGCGCGCGTGCGGCACCGCAATGCCCCGCCCGATGCCCGTGCTCTCGGTCACCTCGCGCGACATGATCTGGTCGAGCGCGGGTCCCACGTCCTTCATCTTTTTCTTGTCAAAAAGAAGATGGGTCAACTCCTTGAGCGCGTCGGACTTGTTCTCCGCTTCCATCTTCGGAAGGATGCACGTCTTCGTGATGTATTTCGTCAGAACCATGATTTGGTATCCCTCAGGCCTTCCGCTCGCGATAGCGGAATGCCTTCCCTATTTCGTTCCCGGCACGATGCCCCGCGGGCCGGAGTTGCGTTAGTTTATCACTGCACCGTCAAAGGCTCAACTTTGGGTCAAGATGCGCCGCCGTATCAATACCAGACCGACACCACCACAACCGGTTCGTTCGCACCGCCGTCCTTGGACTTGTCGTGTCCGAAGCACTGGCTGACCATCTTGGGTTCCACCTGGTGCTGACTGAGCCACTCGTTGATGTGGTGGTCCATCTGGTGCAACGAATCCACGCTGACCCTGCCCATGAACGTCTGAACGCGCATGTCCCAACCCTCGTCTGCCGGACCGAGAAACCTGTGGAAGTATAGCATACCCGCGCGGCGCCCTGGAGAAAGGCGATCGGATGCGGCGCTTAGGGAAGATCGAGCACCTGGAGGGGGATCTGCCAGCAGCGAATGCGTTGCGAGTTCCAGGTGTACGAGACGGCCAAGCCTCCCCGGGTTCGGATGATGCAGGGCGAGGTAATTGTCCCCGCTTCGCCCTCGAGGTGGGCCACGTTCGCCCAGGTGGCGCCGTTGTCCGTGGACATGGCCAGGGTCAGGGGAGTCTGCGAACCGCCGTCCTTACGGGCGGGATTGAACACGAGTAAGAGGCGACCGTCTTCGAGTCGCAGGACGTCTACGGGACTGTTGTTGTTGGCCAGGTTCGACGATACGACCGGCGTCCAGGTCTTGCCGCCGTCGTGCGAATCGGAGCGGCCCACAAAACCGCCGCTGGTGCGCATCAGCGCGTGTACTTCGTTCGGGGCGGACTCCCAGAACGCGGGTTGCAGCACACCGGCGCCCGGTACCGCCGCGGGGTCCAGCGGAAAATTGTCCGAGCGTACCCAGGTCTTACCGAGATCGTCCGACCGATCCGCAAACGCCTGCCACGCTCCCGGATTTCGGTCGCCGCGCTCGATCGATGCCGGCGCCAGCCAGGTGTCTTCGGTCAGAATGACGGGTTTGTTTCTGGAGGGACCGCGGCCGCCGCGATCGCCCGGGACAAGCTCTTCCGCCTTCGACCAGGACCGTCCCGCATCCTCGGAGGAAATCCAGTAGGTCTGCCACGACGGCACATCGGCCCCGACCTTGAAAAAGAGGTAGATAGCGTTCTTGGGATCGCGAAACAAAACGGGACTCCAATGGGGCATGTCGCTGATCTTCGCGACCTGCTCGTAGCGTTCCCAGCCGTCCCGTTCCGAATAGCGCGCAAGCCAGATCGCCTTATCGCCGGAGGCCTCCTGGGATCCGGCCGAGAAGGCACACAACAGATTGGCGCCCTTGGTCTCGGTCAGCGAGGACGTGAAGCATCCCAGGGGGCCTGAGGACGACAGCCAACGGACCACGCCTCGCCCCTTGTTCGAGGCCCCCTTGAGTGCCTTGACGAGGGTTTCCGGTTCGGTAAAGACGAAATCAACGGCGCCCCCGTACGCGGTCACCCGTTTCTGGAACTCCTCCGGCGACTTCGCGGTATCGGGTGCGGGCCCCGGTGCGGGGGCAGGCGCTGGTGCTGGTGCCGCCGGTTCCGGGGCTGGTGCAGCCGCTGCCGGGGCCGGTTCCGGGGCCGCCGCGGGCGCGGGTGCGGCCTCGCCTTGCATCATCCCCGGCATGAGCGACAGGACCAGGATTATTACGCTTGAAAGCATTACACGTGCTCCAAGACCACTCCCACCTACGGCTTAGCGGCCGTGTTGATGGTATCAAACACTTTCGTCGGACACCACAAGGCTGCGTACGCCAGACCGGGAAACCGGTAGCCACTCCCCAGAGGGCCAACGCCAGCCTTTGTTCCTATACCCAAAATTCCGCTTGAGTTCCATTGACTTCGATGCGAATATGGGGCATCTTTTGCAACGGCAGGAAGGACATTGTGTTATGGCGCGAGTGCACGTTTGCCGGCTGGAACGCAGCGCAGCGGGCCGAACCTACGCCATGTCCCGCCATATCCGGATTTGAGGGGCAGAAGGCATGTTTATCGGGCGAAACAGTTCCTTGTGTCGACTGCTCTTGCCACGACAGCAGTAGGAAAACCGCATAGTATGTCCAGCAACGAGGTATCCGTAAAGTTCCAGCCTCAAGGCAAGACCGTTCGGGTCGCGCCGGGCGCCACTATGCGCGAAGCCGTGGCGAGGGCCGGCATTCTGATCGATTATCCCTGCGGGGGCCAGGGGACGTGCGGCAAGTGCCGCATTCGCATGGTGGGCGCCGCACCGACGCCCACGGAAGCCGAATCAGGCCTTCTGGGCGCCGATGCCTTGCGCAACGGCGAACGGCTGGCCTGCCGTTGCTCTGTGGACCAAGACACCACCGTCGAGATACCCGGGACTTCCGTGCTGGGGGCCTCCTATCAGATTCTAGGCAGCCGAGGAAACGCATCCAAGACGGCCGATCCTCCGATCTGGAAGCAGTATGTTGAAATGCCTCCGCCCACGCGCGAGGACGATACCCCCGACTTCGAGCGGATGAAGCGCGTGCTCGGCGATATCCGGACCGACACCGCATTGCTTCGCGTGCTGCCGTCGCGGCTGCGGGCCAACGGCTTCAAAGGCACCGCCGTGATATCCGACGATCGCCTTATCGACTTCGAGGAAGGCAACACCGAAGCGGAATGCTATGCCGTGGCCTTCGACATCGGCACCACAACCCTGGTCGCCGTCCTGCTCGATCTGGTCAACGGCGGTGAGTGCGCGACGGCCTCGCGCATCAATCCGCAGACCGGCTACGGCGACGACGTGCTGTCGCGCATCCTCTACGCGCGCGACACCGAAGGCGGCCTCGAGCGCCTGCAGGAAGAAGTGCTCACCGCCGTGCGGGAAATGATCACCGAACTGGCGGCACAGGCCGGCATCGCGCCCGACCGCATTTACGAAGTCACCTTTGCCGGCAATACCACGATGCAGTCGCTCCTGGCGCGGATCGATCCGTCGCCCCTCGGAGAATCGCCTTTTGTTCCCGCCTGCCGCGAAGGGCTCGTCCTACCGTCGGACGACTTCAACCTCGGCATACACCCGCGGGGGCAGGCGTACATCTTGCCCGTCATCGGGGGCTTCGTCGGCGGCGATACCGTGGCGGGCATTCTCGCGACGGCGCTCGACGACGACCCCAACCCCGTGCTGCTCGTCGACATCGGCACGAACGGCGAGATCGTGTTGCACCACGAGGGCCGCCTCCAGGCGACGTCTTGCGCGGCGGGCCCGGCCTTCGAAGGCGCGCGCATCGCGCACGGCATGCGCGCCGCCGTGGGCGCCATTGAAAAGGTCCGCCTCAACGCGGCCGTCGAATACGACACCATCGGCGGCGCGCGCCCGGTGGGACTCTGCGGCTCCGCCCTGATTGATGTCGCCGCGGAGCTGCTTCGCAACGGCCTGGTGCTCTCGCAAGGCATGATGCTCGATGCGGACAGCGCGCCCGGCAACGTGGCCGAGTCCGTACGCGGCCGCCTTGTGGTGTCGGACGACGAACCCGCATTCGCAATCGCCACGGCCGAAGAGACCGGCATCCAAGGCCCCGTTCTGCTGTTCCAGCGCGACATCCGCGAGCTGCAGCTCGCCACGGCGGCCATCAAGGCGGGCATAGCGATCGTCTTGCGGCGAGCCGGTCTTCAAGTGCAAGATCTGAAGCGCGTGCTCGTGGCGGGCGCCTTCGGCAACTACATCCGCTGCAATAATGCACAGCGAATGGGCCTTCTCCCCCACGCCATCGACGAGTCGCGCATCTTCTTCGTGGGCAACACGTCGCTGGCGGGCGCGCAATTCGCCGCCACCTCGCGCAATGCCCGCCGTCGCGCCGAAGAAATCGCGCGCGCGGCCGAACACGTCGATTTGTCGCAGGACGTTCATTTTCACATGGAATTTTCCGAAGCCATCTTCTTTCCCGAACCGACGGAGGAATCCGAATGACACCCCGCGCAATCCCCGCCCGCCCGAACACGCCCAAGCCTCGGAAAAAATGGCCGATTGTTTTGCTCGCCTTCGCGGGGGTTTTGCTGCTCGCGTTAATCGTGGCATTGGGATACGCGCAGAGCCGCTACGAGGCCGTGTTCCGCGCGCCGCGCGTGCAGCACGAAGCCTTTACAACCGGCAACACCGCACTCAAAATCATCGTGAAGCCGCCGCTCGCGCAGCGCCGCATTGCGACCTTGCTGCTGCCGCGGCAAAGCCTGCCCGACTGGCTGCTGAACATGACCGTGCCGGAGGAAACGGCCCTGCTGTTCGATCCCGACCTGGACCAATCCGTGCTCAGGGTCCGCATGTTCATTAACTACGCGCGCCTCGGCCCCGTAATCCGCGACTCGCTCAACAGCGGTGGCGTCACGCAGTCCTTGCCCGGCATTCAGTGGGCGCCGCCGGAAGTGGTCATGAAGCAACCCGGCGTCCTTCTCCTCGAAGGCTCCGCGCCAATCTCACGGGAAGCGGTCACAGGCACCACCGAACAATGGATAGAGGCCGGAGGCTTCTCCCCCCCGCCCATCGAAGGCACGCACGTCTTCGAAGCCGCCCTCGAAAACCGCAACGGCAAGGGCTACGCCACCCTTATGGCCTTAGCCGAGTTAAACGGCCCCCTCGACCCGAAAGTCACGAATTTCTTCAATCCCATGACTATGTTCTCGCTGGGGTCGTTGCACGTGTATGCCGATTTCGTCGACCCGGACACCCTGGCCGTGAACCTCCTGGGCGAGGCAAACCCTGGCGCGGGCCCGGACGCGCCCAAGCATGTGAAGTTCTACATCGATGCGATTCAAGGCCTGATTTCGGGCGAGCTGCGTCGAAAGTACGGTGCCGAATTGGAAGGCAAGAGCACCATCGAAGGCGACAGCGTTCGAGGCGTATACACCATCAAAGGCATCGATGCGTTGTTGGCTCGACTGCAGGCCGCAGAGTAGGGGCCATTTTCGATATTGGATTGAAGAGGCTTCGTTGCCTGGGCACGGTGGCCCGG
>JAVEWL010000119.1:0-10725 GCA_034004565.1 FCB group bacterium
AAAGAATCACCAGTTCCGGCCGAAGCATCGTCACCTTCTCGAAGTCGGGGTTCATATACCCCCCGACCTTCGGCAGCTTCGCGACCTCCGGCGGGTAATCGCAGAAGTCCGTCACCGCCACGACTCGCGACCCCTCGCCCAGCGCGAAGATCGTCTCGGTGACCTGCGGCCCGAAGCTCACGACTCCATGCCGCGCCCCCGTGGACACAGGCGCGTCCCCGCACCCTGCCAGGCACAAGGAAAGAAGAACGAGGAACGAAGAACGAGGAAAGAAACAACGGGAGAAGAACCCAGACAGAGAGCTTGCCTTCTTCTCTCTTTCCTCGTTCTTCGTTCCTCGTTCTTCGTTCCTCATTCTTCGTTCTTTCTTCAGTATTTCGCGATGCGCTCGCGCACTTCCGCCGCGAAACGCTCGATCAACCCCATCGCGTACGCCGTGAAATCCATCGTCTCGTCCATCACCAGCGGCGTCAGGTCCATCGCGAAATTCTGGCCCGTCGTCAGGTCCGTGCCGTGCGACGTGTGGTACGTCGCATGAGCGCGGCGCCGGCCCATCGACGCCAGGTCGTAGCGCTTGCCGCCGCAGATCTGCGAATCAAACACGCCCAGCAACGCCGCCTGCAAATTCTCGTGCGCCGACGTGTTGAACGACACCTTGTCCGCGTCCGTCATCCAATCCAAGTCGCGCCAGACCTCGCCGCCGTACACCTTCCCCGGCCGCTCCGCCTTCGGCAGACTCCGCATCGCCTGGATCGCCTTCAACGCCACGCCCACGTGCGTATCGTGCTTGTCCGCCAAATTGTGGAGAATCACCACCTCCGGCTTGCACGCCAGTACGATCGCCGCCAAGTCTTCCACCGGCCGCGAATCGCTCTTATCCTTCACCGCCGAACTCGGATAATCCAGCAAAACCTGCGCCGCATATTCGCCGACGATCGACGCCTTCTTCTGTTCCTTGCGCCGGATCACCCGCATCTCTTCGTCCGAGTAATTCTTGTACACATCGTCTCGAGGCGACCCGCTGCCGTTCGTCACCACGACGCCCGTGAACCACTGGTCCTCGCGCTGAAAGCAATCGACAATCGGTCCCGCCGCCATGATCTCGATATCGTCCTGGTGCGCCGCGATGCAAAGGTGCGTGGTCCGCGCCAACGCCGCGTCCGCCCCTACCCCGTCCTGCACAAACAACTCCGCCGATTCCAACGCAAACTTCATGATATCCTCCATCAGCCTGACGAGGATGCGCTCCCTTCGTCGGCAACAATTCCATCCCCAAAGGGGATGCATAGTGCAAACGCCACCCCATCCTTTCCCCGAAGGGGATACATAACGCCTCGCCCTCTATGTATCCCCTTCGGGGAAAACAATGGGTGGGGCGATATCCGTGTCCCAGGGTGGCGCTTGCTTCGGAGGACAAAGCCCCTCCTTCGCTCGCTGACCCTGGGCCAAAAACTATGCATCCCCTTCGGGGAAAACCACCAACGCCATCTTTATTCAGAATTCATCATTCACAATTCAGAATTAGATCTGCGGCAAACTCGCGGCCGCGATCGACTGCCCCACTCTTCTCGCCTTTTCGTCCGGCAACTGCACCTTGAACTTCGTCGCCAGTTCCGGGAATTCCGTCGTCAGCACCTCGTGCGCGCCGTCGACGATGAGGTCCCCGCCGCGACCCGACGTGCAGCGCCCCAGAATCAGCACATGCTTCAGCTCATAGAAGTCCGCGTAGTGCGCCAGCGCATAGCCCAGGTAGTATCCGATGCTGCGCCAGATGTTCGTCGCGCCCTCGTGCCCGGCCTCGAGCTTCTCCTGAACGAACTTCAACTTCTCCGCGTCCGTCACGCCCTGCGGCAACTCGATCCCCGCCTTCGGCGCCAGCCGGAACACGCACTGCTGCGAGAAATACAACGCCCCCACGCCCTTGTCGCCCGACCACTCATCCGCCGGCGCATCCGGGCTGTAATCCACCGGCGCAAACGCCAGCTCATTCAGCCAACCCGTGATATTGCCGTCCATGGTCACATACCCGGCCGCCTCGCTCGACCCCAGCGCCACGCCCAGCACGCCGTTGTCCTCCAGCGACATCGACCCCGCCAGCGCGGTGACCTCGCCGTCGTTCACGACTTCCATCGGCACGCCCAGCTCCTCGCGGATGCGCAGGAACATGTTGTTCACTTCGCCGAAGCGCTCCTTCGGCACCGCGCGGAACAAGGACGCCACCCGCACGCGGTTATTGATATATACGCCTGCCGAGCTGCCGCCGATCGCGTCCACGCGCGGCATCTTCGACGCGGCCGTCTTCAGCGCGGCCATGACCTCGTTGTAGTGATAATCCGGGTCCGAATTCTTGCGCGGCTCCCAAACCACTTCCTCGCTGTAGACCGCCTCGCCGTCGATAACCGCCGACACCTTCCGGTCCGATGCCCCGAGGTCGAAGCCAATCCGGCAGCCTTCGAGGTGGCGCCCCAGCGGCTGCGTCGTTTCCTGCTCCGCCGGCACATCCTCCGCCCGGCACGAGACAACGGTGAAGGTCTTGTCGTAGACGTCTTCGCCCATGAACTTATAATCGAACTTCCGCGCGCCCGCCGCCGAATACTCGGTCTGCAAATACGCAGCGATCCCCGCCGGGCCGCCCACGTAGACCTTCCAGCCGCCCCGCTGCCAGAGCAGGAACTTCACAATCCGTTCCGCATACATCAGGTTGGCCGCGGCGCGCTCGTGCCCTTCGGGAAAGATCCGCGTCTCGAAACGCGACACCGAGCCGTCCGCCCGCTCGAGCCCCAGCACCAGCGGCACGCCGCCGCCCGCCTGCTCGACCTCCTGACGAAACGCCCTATTCGCCAACACCGCCGGACGAAAACAATCGTCCAGCGGCGGAACAAACCTCGGCACAATCAGACTGAATGCATCGTTCATAACCAGTAATCCCTTCCGCTCCAGCTACCAAAATGCGGAACCAAGCGCCGCCCGCAGACCGGAAATAATAGCACAATCGCCCCCGCCGTTCCTGTGCCCCGCTCCCCGCCGCACGCCTCATGGGAGTTATGGGAATCCTGGGAGTTATGAGATCTCCATCCGCCCCCCCCGCCCAAAACAAAACACCCCGGACCGCTTTCACGATCCGGGGCGCAATCTCCATCTCCCTCTACGGCGCGGTCTTCTCCCAGCCGCCGCCGAGGGCCTTGTACAGCTTCACGATGTTCAGCGACACGTCCAGCCGCGCCTGGGCCAGCCCCAATTCCGCATCGAAGCGCTGCCGTTCGGCGTCGAGCACCTCGAGGTAACTCGACACGCCGCCCTGGTACCGCTTCGTCGCAAGCTGGGTGGCATCGTCCAGCGCGGTCACGAGTACTTCCTGGCGCTCGCGAAGCTCCCTCGCCTTCGTCGCGCCGACGAGCGCATCCGCCACGTCCCGCAATGCCTGCTGCACGGTCTGCTCGTACGTCAGCATCGCCTGCTCGCGCCGCGCCTTGGCCGCCTTCACGCCCGCGCGCACCTTGCCCGCGTTGAACAGAGTCCACGTCGCGGCCGGTCCAACGGCCGTGGTTCCGGCGGGCCCCTCAAACACGCCCGCCAGCGCCGGCGAAACGATTCCCGCCGCGCCCGTAAGCGTGATCCGCGGGAAATAGGCCGCCCGCGCCTCGCCGACCCGTGCATTCGCCGCCACGAGCGCCTGCTCCGCCGCGCGAATGTCCGGACGCCGTTCGAGCAAATCGGACGGCAGCCCCGCGGGCACTTCCACCGCGATATCCTGCTCCGGCAGGCTCTTCCCGCGCGCGATGTCCTGGGGGTTCTCGCCGATGAGCGTGCTGAGCAAATTCTCCGTCTGCGCGATCTGCCGCTCGATGTTCGGAATGCTCGCTTCGGCCGTGGCAACCAGCACCTCGGCCTGCCGCACCTCGAGGCGCGACGCCACGCCTCCTTCCTTGCGCAATTCCACCAGCCGAAGCGACGCTTTGCGCGAATCGAGCGTCTTCCGCGCGATGTCCAACTCGAGATCGTGCGTCCTCAGCGCAAGGTACGCCTCGGCAATCCCCGTCACCAGCGATTGCACCACCGCCGCGCGCCCCGCTTCCGTCGCCACGAAATCGGCCCGCGCCGCCTCGCTCGCGCTGCGCACGCGCCCCCAGAGATCAACCTCCCACGAAAGGTCCAGCGCGGCATTCGCGCTGTCGCGTTCCGCCTCGTTGTCCGGACCGCCCGGCGTGCGCACGAGCTTGAACCGACCGTCCTCGCGCGCGACCCTCCAACCCGGTTCCTGGGTCAACTCCGTCGAACCGATCTGATACGTATCGCTGCGCGACGCCCGGCCCGACGCGGTCAACGCCGGGAACAGCCCCGCGCGCGCCGCCGTGAGCCCCGCCCGCGCCTCCACAACGCGCGCCGTCGCAATGCGCAAATCGTAATTGTTCTCCAGTCCCTTGCGGATGAGCTCCTGCAACTGCGGGTCCTGGAAAACCTCCCACCACTCGACATCGCCGAAGCTCTCCGTCGCGGTCTCGACGCCGCGATACGTCTCCGGCAACGGATAATCCGGCCGGTGGTACTTCGAAGCCAGCGTGCACCCGCCAAGCATCAGGCTCATTAGAATTGCCAACGTCCTCATGCCTGTTCTCCCTGCTCGGGTGCGGCAACTTCCGCAACGGGCTCCGGCGGCGCTGGCTTCTTCTCCCCGCGCACCAGCCGTTCGATGACCACGTACAGCGTCGGGATGAAGAACACGCCCAGCGCCGTGGCCACCAGCATGCCGCCGAACACCGCCGTGCCCAGCGAACGGCGCGAAGCCGCCCCCGCGCCCGTCGCAATCAACAGCGGCACCACGCCCAGAATGAACGCAAACGACGTCATCAGGATCGGCCTGAACCGCAGCCGCGCGCCTTCGATCGCCGCGTCGATCGCGGACATCCCTTCCTTGTCGCGCCGTTCCTTCGCGAATTCCACGATCAAAATCGCATTCTTCGCCGCCAGCCCGACCAGCATCACGAGCCCGATCTGCACGTACACGTCGTTGATCAGCCCGCGCAGCCACACCGCCAGGAATGCGCCCAGCGCCCCCAGCGGAATCCCCAGGATCACGCCGAACGGAATGCTCCAGCTCTCGTACTGCGCCGACAGCAGCAGAAACACGAGCAGCAGCGCCAACGCAAAGATGGCTGCCTGCGACCCGCCCGCCGCCTTCTCCTGGTACGCCGTGCCCGTCCACTCAAATCCGTACCCGTCCGGCAGTGCCGTCTTCGCCAGCTCTTCCATCGCCGCAATGGCCTGTCCCGAGCTGTACCCCGGCGCCGGCCCGCCGCTGATTTCCGCCGACCGATACACGTTGTACCGCTGGATGATGTCCGGTCCCGTCACCGAGCTGATCGTCGTAAGCGTGCCGAGCGGCACCATCTCGTTCTTGCTGTTCCGCACGTAAATCCCGCCGATGTTCTCCGGCGTCAATCGGAACTCCGGCTCGGCCTGGAGCATCACGCGGAACGATCGCCCGAACCGCGTGAAATCGTTCACCACCAGCCCGCCCAGGTACGTCTGCAACCCTTCGAACACGTCCGACAGCGGAATCCCCAGCGACTTGATCTTGTCGCGGTTGATATCAAGCTTCACCTGCGGCACGCGCGTGCTGAAGCTGTTGTTGAGCCCGGCCAGTTCGGGTCGCTGCGACGCCGCCTGCACGAATTCGCGCGCCACCTGCTCCAGTTCCTGCGGCGTCCGGCCCGACCGATCCTGAATTTCGAACTGAAACCCGCCCGCGTTGCCGAGACCCGGCAGCGGCGGTGATGTAAACGCGAACGCGACCGCCTCCGGGTATTGCCCAACGACGCGCTGCACCTTGCCGACAATCGCGCCGATCTGCGTCTCCGGCGTCGTCCGTTCATCCCACGGGTCCAGCGTCACCACCAGCGAAGCGTTGTTCGACGTGTACGCATTCGTGAGCAGGCTCAGCCCACCCAGCACCGCCACGTCTTTCACGCCCTCAATCTCTTTGATCGACTTCTCCGCGCGCTGAATCAGCGTGTCCGTGCGCTCCATCGACGCGCCGTCCGGCAGGATGAACGCAACGAAGAAGTAACCTTGATCCTCGGAAGGCACGAACCCCGTCGGAAGAATCTTCAGCAACCCTCCCGCGCCCAGCGTCAACAGCGCCAGGCAGGCCATCATGATAAAACGCCGTCCCACCATCCGCCGCACCGTCGCCACATAGCCGCCGGTCACCGTGTCGAACACGCGATTAAACCCCTTCAGGAACAACGCCACGGGACCGCGCGACTCCTTGCGCGGCCGCAGCAGCATCGCGCACAACGCCGGCGTCAGCGTCAGCGCCACCAGCGCCGACAGCAGCACCGAGATCGACAGCGTCAGCGCGAACTGGCGGTAAAGCTGCCCCACGATGCCGCCCATGAACGCCACCGGCACGAACACCGCGGTCAGCACCAGCGCAATCGCCACCACCGGCCCGCTCACCTCGCTCATGGCCTTCTCGGTCGCCGCCACGGGACTCAGCCCCTGCGCGATGTGGTGCTCCACCGCCTCCACGACCACGATGGCGTCGTCCACCACGATCCCAATCGCCAGCACCATGCCGAACATCGTCAGCGTGTTGATCGAGAATCCCAGCGGTCCGAACAGCGCGAACGTGCCGATCAGCGATACCGGCACCGCCAGCATCGGAATCAGCGTCGCCCGCGCGCTGCCCAGAAACACGAACACCACGATCAGCACCAGCACTACCGCTTCCAGCAGCGTGTGCAGCACCTCTTCGATCGACGCGCTGATGAACGTCGTGTTGTCCATTGTCACGCTGTAGTCGAGGCCCTGCGGGAAATTCCGCTTGAGCCGCTCCATCTCCGCGCGCACGCCCGCCACCGTGTCGAGCGCGTTCGCGCCCGGCGCCTGGTTGATGATGATCAGCGCCGCAGGCACGCCGTTCACGCGCCCGTACGAGTTGTACGTCAGCGCGCCCAGCTCCGGCCGCGCCACGTCCTTCAACCGCAGGATCGACCCATCCGGCAGGCTCTTGACGATGACGTTCTCGTACTCCTCCGCCCGGCTCAGCCGCCCCTGCACCTTCACGGTGTACTGAAAGTCCGTGCCCGATTTCGCCGGCGGCTGCCCCACCTGCCCCGCGGGCGCCTGCACGTTCTGATCGCGGATCGCCTTCGCAATGTCGGCCGACGTGAGCCCCAGCTTCGCCAGCTTGTCCGGACGCAGCCACACCCGCATCGAGTAGTCGCGCTGGCCCACGATCATCGTGTCGCCCACGCCCGGCACCCGCAGCAGGTTGTCCAGGATGTTCAGCGTGACGTAGTTGCTGATGAACAGCGTGTCGTAGGCCTGCGTCGGCGAATAGATCGACAGAATCGTCAGCATGTCCGGCGATTTCTTCTTCACCGTGATGCCGTAGTTCTTGACCTCCGCCGGAAGGCTCCCCTCCGCCTTCTTGATGCGATTCTGGATGTCCACGGCGGCAATGTCGAGATCCGTGCCGACCGCGAACGTGCAGTTGAGGGTGTAGTTGCCGTCGCTCGAACAGCGCGAGGACATGTACAGCATGTTGCTCGCGCCGTTGATTTCCTTTTCAATGGCCGTGGCCACCGATTGCTCGACCACCTCCGCGCTCGCGCCCGTGTACGTCGCCGTCACGGATACCGTCGGCGGCGCGATGTTCGGAAACTGCGCCACGGGCAGGGTCATCAGCGACAGCCCGCCCACCAGCAGAATGATTAGCGAGATGACGATAGCGAAGACCCGGCGGTGGATGAAGAAGGCCGCAAACACGATTATTTGGCCTCCTGCGTCGCGGGCTGCGCCGTCGGCTCCACCTTCTGCCCCGGCCGCGCCTTCTGAATCCCTTCCACGATCACGCGCTCGCCCGCTTCGAGCCCGCTGCGAACCACGTAGTAGTTCTCATACCGCTCGCCCAGCGACAGCGTCCGCACGCTCACCGTATTGTCCGCGCCCACCACCATCGCGATGCTCGCGCCCTGCATCTCCATCACCGCGCGCTGCGGGATCAGGATCGCGTCCGGGATTTCCTCCACCGCCGCGCGCACCCGCGCGAACTGTCCCGGGCGAAGCAGGTTGTCCGGATTCGGGAACGTCGCCTCGACCGCCAGCGTGCCCGTCGTCGGATCGAGCGCGCGCTCCAGCGTCGAGAAGGTCCCCTTCTGCGGATACGCGGACCCGTCGGCCAGAACCAAATCCAGCTCGCTGCCCGATTTCGCACCCGCCTGCCGCTTCTGAATAAAGCGGAGATAGTCGTTTTCACTGATGCTGAAGAGCACGTTGATCGGGTCCGTCACCGACACCGTCGCCAGCAGCGTCGGCTCCCCGCGCCCCACCAGGTTGCCGTCGGACACCTGCTTGCGCCCGATCAGCCCGTCGATGGGCGACTCCAGTTTCGTATACGAAAGGTTCAGCTTCGCCTGCGTGACGGCCGCCTTCGCCGCTTCCACCGCCGCCTTCGCCTGCTCGGTCGAAACCTCCTGGTTCAGCTTCTCGTTCTCGACGCCCGCGTCCTTCGCGGCCACGTCCGCCTGCGCGACCTGCAACTGCGCCTCAACCGCATCGAGCTCCTGCGCCGGAACCGCCTCGTCTTTCACCAATGGCCGGATCCGCTCGACGTCCTTCTCGCTCTTGGTCAGCGCCGCCTGCGACTGCTTCAACTGCGCCTCGGCCCGCTTCAGATTCACCTGCTTCTTCGCGAACTGAAGATCCGCCTCCGCCTTCGTCAACTGCGCGTTGGCGCTTTGCAGCGCAGCGTCGTACGTGGCCGGGTCCAGCTTGAAGAGCAACTGCCCCTTCTTCACGAGCTTGCCGGCCTCGAACGGCGACTCCCGCAAAATGGCTTCGACCCGCGCGCGAATCTCGACGGTTTGCACCGAATCCGTCCGCGCGACAAACTCGGATTGAATCGGTACGGTCCGCTGGGTGATTTCGTGCACCACTACCGTCGGCGGAGGTCCGGCCGTGGCGGCTGCGGCGGATTTGGGCGCTTCCTTCGAACAGGAAAGCAGCAAACAGGCCAGGAGCACAAACAGCACCCCGCGCCCATAGTTCAACACTCGTTTCTCAGGCAGGATCCTGATCATGAAAACCCCTCGCTTCGCACCGCAACCATGCCGCAAACCCGTTATACCCAAATGAATTGTAGCAAATTTGTCCCGCAAGTCGACCCGGCAATGCCCGTATCCCGGGTAAATCGTTGCCAGCGTAACATATTTCAGCATAAGAACCATTCCCCGTAGCCCTTATGGATCTTATGGGTCTCATAGGTCTTATGGGAACCTGTCCGTCCCATCCGTCCCATAAGACCTATCATAAGACCTATAAGACCCATTCTTCCCTACCCAAACGCCTCTCTCCCGCAAATTCCCACCCCACCCCTCCCTCGTGTATCATGGTCTCGGTCGCTCAACGGGGAGACTCGAACCAGATGCCAGACACCACAGACACGCCCGCGCTCCGCATCGCCGTGGCCGAAGACGAAGACATCACCCGGATGTACATCGAGGAAACCATCCTCGAACTGGGCCACCGCGTCGTGGTCACCGCGCGGGACGGTCGCGAGCTCCTGGAGCGGTGCCGTGTCGAGCGGCCGGACCTGGTCGTCACCGATATCAGCATGCCCGTCATGACCGGCCTCGAGGCCGCCCTTCGGCTCACCCAGGAACTGTGCGTGCCCGTCGTCCTGATCACCGGCTACGACTTCATCGGCGCGACCGCTCGCGCCGCCGAGGAGTGCCCCATCCTCCTCTACCTCGTAAAGCCGTTTACCGGGAACGATTTGGCCTACGCCATCCTCGCGGCCACCCTGCGCATCTCCCAGCTTCGCGAAAGTTTCGACGCCGAAGACATCCAACTCGCCTTCGCCCATTGGCGAAAGGTCGAGGCCGCCAAATTCCGCCTCATGCGCGCCGAAGGCTTCGACGAGGAGCAGGCCTTCCACCGCCTCAAACGCATCGCCCGCGAAACCAGGCGCAGCATCCTCGAAACCGCCGACGATTTGGTAGGCGAGGGCAGCTAAGCCCATTCTTTTGGTTCATCCGGTATTTCTGGGATGGGCCTTTCTTTTCGTGCTCGTACTCGTCATCGTACTCGTACTCGTAATCGGCAGTTGTCTTTGTCCAACCAAGAGCTCCCATTTGGAAATGGGAGTTACGAGAACACAATCCGATTACGAGTACGAGTACGAGCACGAGCACGAGAAAGACAATCGTTCCCGGAAATACCGGATGAACCATTTCTTTTGGGGTATAATAGCTCCAGCACACAAAGTCGGTTCTTTACTCTCCAGCCCATCCCACTACAAGCCGAGAGGTGCGAGTCATGTCGCAAAAGGAACCCGTCCACCGCGCATGGAACGTCCCCGCGCACGACGACGAGGGCCGTGGCCTTGACCTGCGTCTGGCCGTCGAACAAACCGGGGAGCGCGGTTATGCGGCCTACGCCTACTGGGACCGCAAGCCCGAAGACCAGGATGAAATGATGGTGGCACAGACCGACCACGCCAGCAGCGGTCCCGAAGCCTTCCGGGCGCTGCGGCAGAAGCTGGCAAACGAGCGCGGCGTGGTGCTCGAGGAGGACAATCCGCCCAACTGGCTGCTCGAGCGGGAATGGGACGAGAGCACCCTTCGTCGCACGCGCGATCGGGAATTGGAAGATTGGCCCTGAACCGGCCGGTACCCGCCTCTTTATCGCCAGCCGCCCTATACACTTGCACGGCAATGT
>JAVEWL010000120.1:0-10575 GCA_034004565.1 FCB group bacterium
GCACGAGTCCGAACGCCAAGGGCAGCACGCAGGTCGTCGCGGCGCCGTTCGCGTATATAACTTCGTCGGCGTTGAAGAACTTCTTGTTGAACGCGGTCTTCAAGCGCTCGGCAAGCGCCAGGAACGCCTTCGCGTCCTCGGGTTTCTGCAGCATCTCGGCGTATTGGGCCATGAGCTTCAGGTCCCAATAGAAATAGGACGTGCCCAGGAAGTCGCCGGGCGTCTGGCGCGCGGGATCCTTCGAGTGGATGAGATGCTGTTCTTCAGGCGGAACGCACCAGTCGCCGTAGTTGTCCCTCGGCATGATGTCGTCCACGAGGTACTTCGTCATGTAGTCGATCCACAACTTCATGCCGTCGTAGTGGCGCTCGATGACGCGCGCATCGCCGTACTGGCCGTAGAGCATCGCCGGGATGATGACAAAGCTGCTGGGCCACGTGACGTTGTCGTTGTAGAGCGGCCAGTAGGACGGGCACACGTCGGACACGCTGCCGTCCTCGCGCTGGGCATCGTGCATATCGCAGATCCACTTCGCGTAGAGGTTGGCCGTGTCGAAGAGGTAGGACTCGCCGCGCGACTCTTCCGAGCGATCGCCGAGCCAGCCCTGGCGCTCGTCGCGCTGCGGACAGTCGGTGGGCATGCTGCGGTAGTTGTCGCGCACGCCCCAGACGACGTTCTTGTAGATGTTGTTGAGGAGCTTGTTCGAGGACTCGAAGCTGCCTGCGGGTGTCACTGCGTCGTGCACTTCGCAGCCCTCGAGATCGGTCAGTTCCGGCTGTCCCGGATACCCCGTCACCTCGACAAAACGGAAGCCGTGGTACGTGAAGCGCGGCTCGTAGACCTCTTCGCCCGTGCCCTTGAGCACGTATTCGTCCGTCACTTTCGCGCCGCGGATGTTGTCGAGGTAGAGCGTGCCGTCGTCGTGCAGCACTTCGGCGTGGCGCAGCGACACGCGTGTGCCGGCCGGGCCCTTCACCTTGATGCGGCACCAGCCGACCATGTTCTGGCCCATGTCGTAGATGTACGTGCCGGGCAGCGGATTCGAGATGCCGATCGGCTTCAGGACCTCGGTCACCTTGATCGGCTCCGCCATCTGCGCTGACAGCGCCTCGCCGGGCTTCTCGACCAATTGGACCGCCTGCCACTTCGAGTCGTCGAAGCCGGGCTTGTCCCAGCCGGGCATTTCCATGCGGGCGTCGTAGACTTCGCCGTCGTACTCGTTGTTGGCGCGGATCGGTCCTTCCGTCGTGAGCTTCCAGGATTCATCGCTCACGACCTCGCGCACCGAACCGTCGGCCATTTCCATGCGCAGATGGAAGAGGAGCTTCGGATAGCCGTAGGTGCGGGTGGTGGTCGGCTCGCCGATGCGCGGCGCGTAGTAGCGGCCGTTGCCGAGCATGACGCCGACGGCGTTCTTGCCCGGGGCGAGTTTATCCGTCACGTCGAAGGCGACGTAGAACGCGCGCTTGTTGTATTCGGTGCAGCCCGGCGCCAGGACGTGGTCGCCGATGCGGTTGCCGTTGACGTACAGCTCGAACAGGCCGAGGCCGCTGATGTACGCCATTGCGCGCTTGACCTCGCCGCCGTCGAACTCGCGGCGAAGCATGCGCGCGGGCAGGATGCGTTCCTGCGGCATCGCCGGCATGCCCCAAGGCTCCATGCCGGCCTTGCCGAGTTCCTTCGCGGGCGTCCAGGCGCTGTCGTCGAACGCCGGTGTTTTCCATTCCTTCGCTTCCGTAGTGCTGGCCAGCCAGTCGCTGCCGGTCAGCAACACGAGCGTATCGCCTTCCTTGAACTCGATGCGCACCGACAGCAAGAGGCCCGCCGGATTCGCATTGGGCCCGGCATTATCCACCGACACCGCCAGGATGTTCTGGCCACCGGTGATGGCCTTGCGCAGCGAGAATTTCGTCGCGCTCTTAAACGTATTGAAGTCGCCGATGTGCTTGTTGTTCAGGAACACGGAGCCCTGGTTGTCGCCCACCGCGTATACGGTCGACTTCACGACCTCGCGGCCGGCCGGAATCTCGAACGCCTTGCGGAAATAGCAGGTGCCCACCGCGGCCGAGGATTCGGGCGTGCCCTCGTTGAACCAGATCCAGTTCGCATCGACCACGTCGCCGTTGCCCGGCTGGGCCTCGTCGCCGCCGTCCAGGCCGATCCACTTCGCCTTCCACTCATCCTGCGTCAGGATGCCCATGCTGAAGTGCGCGGGCTGGCTTCTGGCTATCGCCAGGTTGTTGTCGAGCACGGCGACCTTCCACCAGCAGTCCTGGTGCGAGGTCAGCGGCGCGCCGGCGTAGGGAATCTGTATGGACTGAGCGGACGTTACCATACCCGAATCCCAGAGGTCGCCCTGGTCGGCGGCGAGTTTTGCCGGGGTCGAAGCCACGAGGATCTGGTATGCGGTCTGGGTGCGGCCGCGTCCCGGAGCCTCCATCTTCCAACTCAAGCGCGGTTGCGCCACATCGATTCCCATCGGGTCCGTCAGGGACTCGCAGCGGAGTCCGAACAGCGTTGCGTCGCTGTCCGCGGCCATCGCGGGCGCGGCCGCAAGCACCCCCATGACCAGGGCCAGCGTCCAGCCCAGGCGTTTCACAAACATACACGGTTCCTCCCTAAGTTTGATCACAATCCCGCAGTATACTGGAGCCGCGCTCCTATTCCCAAGGCGCGGTGATTTCGTTCTTCCAGCGCGCGTAAGCGGACTTGAGGAGTTCGCCGGCGGGCTTGAGGGTGCCGTCCAGGCGCACCACGCCGAAGCTCTGTTCCGAGCGCCCCATCCAGTCCGGTTCAAAGTGAAAGAGCGTCCAATTGAACACCCCGGCGATGGGCGTGGCGTCCACGCCGGTGAGGATGCCCTCGTAAATCGCGCGCTGGCGTTCCTCGCTTGCGTCCTTGCGCTCGTCCGTGGCCTGCGAGGGATATCCGAACTCGCCGATGACGAGCGGGCGGTCGCCGATGAACCGTTTAATCTCCGCCAGGTCGTCCGCGACATTGCGCACCGGCGGCCGTCCCTCCGGCTGCACGCCAATTGCGCTTGAATAATTGTGATACTGCCCCACCGGCGGCTTCACCCCGAGGTCCCACAACTGGTCGAATTGCCAGCAAAGCCCCACGGTCAGCATGTGGTTCGGCGCGAGCTTCTCGAGCTCCGGATACATCGTCTGAATCCAGCGCGACAGCGGGGGAGAGGCCTTGGGGCCCTCCACGCCGCCCGGTTCGTTGATCAGGTCCCACATCAACACGCGCCCGTCATAGGCAAACGGCTCGATGCCCGTGCGGAAGAATCGCCGCCATGTGTCGAGTTCCTCGGTATACGGCTGGCTGCCCGTAAGGCAGAACAACACCTTCAAGCGATGCCGGCCGGCCACCGAAAGCAGGTGGTCAATTCGCTTCAGTTTCGCCGGCGTCACCGTGCCGTCGCGCCGCACCAGCCCGCTCTCTTCGTCAAAGAAGTAGAACGTGCGGAACGTGTTCACGTTCAGTTCGTTCATTACGGAGAACTCGGCGTCCAGCACCGGCGTGTCCGCGTGCCGCCAGATTCCCGCCCAGGGCGTCCGCCGCGGCAAATAGTTGGTCCCGCGGAGCATCTTCGGCTTCAGTTGTTCGATTTTCACGGTGGGGGAAAGGGGAACCGTCATTCGGGCGGACGCATTCGCCGGCCTTTCCAGCGTGCCCTGCCAGACGATTTTATCGCCGCGCTTCACGCTCGTGTCGATACGTGCCGGGACCGGTTCGGGCAGCCACAGCGTGTCGGTGTTCTTGCCCGGTTTCACGGGCAGCAGGGACCGGACTACGCTTGTTCCACCGCAATCTGCCACCAGTATCAGCGAATCCAGCGTTGCATTCGAATCGTTGTTCACAGAAAGGTAAATCAGGCATTCCACGCCCGTGGGTGTTTCCCGAAGGATCGCGGGGTCGCTCGGTTCCACGGAAACCGTCACGGCCGGGGCCGCCCATGCCGCAAGAGAACACACCACGAATACCGTTGTCCAGAGCCCTTTCGTCATTGCCGCGCGACCACTTCGTCCGCCAGCTTCGCGAAGGCGAGGACTCGTTCGTCCGGGGTGGTTGGATCGATGTCGGCCATGACGATGTCACACGGGCCGAGTTCGCGGTGGATGCGCTCGAGGTCGGCGCGAAGTTCATTGATCGACTTATTGGCCAGGTCCATCGGCGTATACATGATGGCCCGTCGCGCCTCGGGGCAAAGCTCTCGCACGCGCACGAGGTCGGATTCGAGGCCCATGTCGACGTAGCCCAGGTTGGGGATGCTCGCGTAGGCTTCGATGTAGGGGTCGACGTTCCAGGCGCAGTTGTGTACGCCGAAGCCTTCGAAGGCTCCGCGGATGGTCAGGTCAAAGGGCAGGATGGCATCGCGGTACGTGTCCGGCGAGACCATGTTCACCACGCAATTGCTCACCGTGGCATGCCGAACCTCGAACCCCGTCTCACGTTGCCGCGCATAGACGATGCGCATGCCGTCGATCATTGTTTGCGTGATGACTTCGAAAAGGTGATTCGCCAGGGGCGGGTCCGCGAGGAGGTCGGAGAAGATGTCGGGGCCGCGCAGGCGAAATGCGTTGTTGATGACGCCTTGCCAGTTGAGGTAGCCGGTGACCTTGCCGAAAGCGTTGCTTAATTGGTCTATCTGGTCGAGCACTTGCGCGAATACGGGCACGTTGGGCAGGGCGGGGACTTCGAGAGCCGCCACTTGCTTTGGTGTCAGGAATACGTTGTGGGCGGCGGGCCAGTTGCCCGGGAAGTATTGGACGTCGATTCCGAAGATTCGCGCCATCCAGACGCCGCCGTGGACCGCGTCGATAGAGCCGGGCGCGTCCTCGGGGTTTGCGCCGCCCAGGTTGAGCGACGGGAAGCGACGGTTCAGTTCGCGCCGCATCGCGAGGATGGTTTCGCGGCGGTAGAAGGGGTCGAGGTGCCAGCGTTCGGAGAAGTCTATGCCGAGAGATTGGCGGTACCACTGCGGTGTAAAGCCGAACTCTATCCGCAAGGGGGATTCCGTTCCGTCGCACGGTGCCCGGGTTGCCGGCGCGGCTGGGGCGATGTAGCTGCGAAGTTTGTAGGTGCCCATGATTGCCTCCCGGTACGAGTATCCACGCCGGGAAGGATAGGTTCAATCATCCAAGAAATCCAAGAGACAACCACGAATAAGACGAATCACACGAATCGGATCTGGAGTTGCCCATGGCGCTGTGGCCGAAACGGTCTTTTCATTCCTCCCATACTTCCCATGATTCTCATGACTCCCCTGGGTCTTATGGGGCTTATGGGTCCTATGGGAGGGATGGGAACCGGGTTGAGTCCCAGCGCCGCAGGCAATCCCAGGTCCGATTCGTGTGATTCGTCTTATTCGTGGTTGGTTTATTCTTGCAGTTCTTTGAGTCTTGGTGCCTTGGTGGCTGCAATTGCCAGGAAGCCGCCTTACCGGCTGGCCCAGAGCAGTCCACGGCGCTGGATCTCCCGCGCCTCTGGGACCTCGAAATCCTCCGCGACGTGGCCCAGGGAGGAGTAGAAGACCCGGCCCGCGCCCCACGTGCGTTTCCAGACCACCGGCATCACGCACCCCGCCGTCCAGGGGGCGTCGGCGCCGTTGAAGGTCGTGGTGGCCAGGACTTGGTTTGAGGGATCGACGTGGAGGTAATACTGTTCGGAGTTCATGGTGAAATCGTTGAGGCCGGCCGTGATGGGGTCGGCGTGGTCGAGGATGTTGACGCGGTATTCGGTCTGGTTGCCGGGATGCGCAACCCATTGGCCGCCGGTCATCCATTGGTAATCGGTGTTGCCTCTGAAGGCGTCGCACATGCCCCCGTGCCAACCGCCGAAGCCCACACCCCCGCGGACGACGTCGAGGAGGTTCTTCTCCTGCTCGGGCTGGAGCTGGCCCATGGTCCAGCACATGACGATGATGTCGAGTTTGGCGAGCGGTTCGGCGTTGTTCAGGACATCCAGCGTGTCCGAGACCTCCACCGACAACCCCTCGTCCCGCAGGACGCCGGCGAACAGTTCGGTGGTTTGTTGGGGTTCGTGGCCGTCCCAGCCGCCCCAGATCATCAGCGCCGATTTCACGGTTATTTCTCGGCCACGTATACAAACGCCGGAGGAACATTGATCAGCACGAAGGGGGAGCAGTCAACGCGCGAGAAGCGATCGAGGACTTTCTGTTTAAATTTCTTGCCGCCGGACATCAGCGGGCTCATCACGTAGGTGTAGGTGACGAAGAGTCCGCCGGGACGCAGCACGTCCACGAGCGTATCGAGCAGGGAATCCTGAAGCGCATCTGGGAAGGTCGTCCACGGCAGGCCCGACACGACGCAATCGCAGGAATGCAACTCGCGCAGTTCGAGGTACTTGCGGGTGTTTTCCGCCGAATCGAGATGCACGTCCACCTGGGGAAAGCGGATGTGCATGGCCTCGACGAAGGCGGGGGTAATCTCCATGGCGAAGAAGGTAGCATCGTGGGGGAGCTTGTCGAGTACCGCTCGCGTGATGGCTCCGGTGCCCGGACCCCACTCGACGACGACGGAGGCGTGACGGACCTTGGCTTCTTCAACGACACGGTCGGCCAGGAAACGGGAACTGGGTAATACGGCGCCCACCTCGCGCGGCGAGGTGATGAAATGCTTAAGGAAATTCAATGCCTGCAATGAATCACACCTATCTGAATTGGTTACTCGGCCTGTGCGCCTATCCCGGCGGGTAGGGTCCGGGGCGACGCACATATAGAATCATGACTAGAATAATAACGAAGACGGTCCCGCCCATCAAGAAGAGATTCTCGCGGCATGCCGGGGGGCCGCGGGACTCAAAGGGCCGGACATTCCTATTTTACCGCCGGGGATGGGGTGTAACATGGCGACGCTTGAGGCGGTCTCGTCCGCTCGGTATTCTCTTCAGGCGGGATGCGAGTCGAAGGCCTATCAACAAGTACGATGAGGATTGGCATGGGACGCGAGATCGAGCGTAAGTTCCTGGTCGTTGGCGAGCCTTGGCGGGAAGGCGGCACTGCAATACGGCAGGCCTATCTCGCGTTCGGACCGCCCGTGGCCGTGCGGGTGCGGATCGCCGGTGATCGCGCCAACCTGAACCTGAAACAATCCACCCTTGACATCCAACGCGCCGAATACGAATACGACCTTCCGCTGGCCGACGCCGAAGAACTCCTGCGCGACCACAGCGCCGGCGCCCCGATCGAGAAGACCCGCTACCGTATTCCATTTGAAGGCCGGACCTGGGAAGTGGATGTTTTCGAAGGCGCCAACGCCGGCCTCGTCGTCGCCGAGATCGAGCTCGAAGACGAGAATGCCCCACTCAGCCTGCCGCCCTGGACGGGTCTGGAGGTCTCCGGGGATCCGCGGTATCTCAATACCTACCTTGCCCAGCACCCCTACCGCGATTGGCCAACTCGCTAACCCCATTCCTTCTGTCCACACCCCTCTCCCCGTGCCTCTTGCTTGCGTCACCGCGCCCGAGTGCCTATATTGGCCCCGGCCATTTTTGGGGACGGAAGCGGAAGGAGTAGACGCAACGTGGACACAGCCGATTTCCGGGACGACTTGCCGCGGGCCTCGACGGAGCCCATTGAATCCGCGCCCCCAAGCCGGCGGTTCAAACTTTTCCTTACCTTGGCGATAGCGTTCTATTTTGTTCTGCTCGGCTACGATTCCGTGACCCGTCTGCGCTATTTTTCCCCCGACTCGAAGTACTACGTCGAGGCCGCGCGCTATATCGTCAACGGCGAAGGTATCAGTTACTCCACCGCGGACTGGAAACAGGCCCTCGCCTACGAGCGCGTCGACGTGCCGCGTCCCATGACGATCTGGATGCCCCTGTACCCGATTCTTATCGCCACCGGCATGAAGCTTGGTTTGCCGGGTGCCGACGCCGCCCTTCTGCTGTCGCTCTTCTCGGGTGCGATGATTGTCTGGCTCATTTATCTGCTGGCCCGCCGCGTCCACGACGAAAACCTGGCCGTTCTTGCCGCGGGCTATGTCGCCGCGTCCGGCGTGATGTTCCACATCGGTGTGCGGGCCTGGAGCGAGACCACCGGCATCGCGTTCCTCGGCCTGGCCTTTTTGCTGACCGTCCTCGACCGCCGCGAAGGCGCCCGCAAGTACTGGATTCCCATCGCGGCGGGTGCGGCCGCCTGCGGCGCCTTTTATGCCCGCTACGCGCTCCTGCCCATGGCGGGCTTCGTCGCGCTGATGTTCATTGAAGGCCGCGATTGGCGCGCCACGCTGCGCAACTGGGTCCTTTTTACCGCGACCTACGTGCTGCTGGCGCTGCCGGCCCTCGTTCGCAACTACCTTGTGACCGGCATCGTCCTGGGCGCCACGCGCGACCCATCGAACAAAGGCCTCCTGGTCAACATCGGCACCATTTACGCTTCCTACGTAACGTCCCTGCTACCCTCGTTCATGATTCCGCCCCTCGTTCAGTGGGTGCTGGCAACCTTGTTCATCCTGACGCTCCTCGTGATGTTGGCCTTTCCCGCGAAGCGCGCCCGCTTCATGGCCTGCGTGCGCCGCGGTTTCGTCTCCGGCCAGGCCCACGTCTTTACCGTGTGGGCCTTGGGCTACATCGTTTACATTGTTCTGTACCGGACCAAGACCCATTTCGATCCACTTGATGCGCGCATTGGCTCCCCGGGCTTCATTCCCCTGGCCGTGCCGGTGCTTGCGTTCCTGACGTGCCGTTTCTCGCTGGGCCCGCGCGTCCAGCGCCGGCTGAGCGCCACGCTCATTTCGCTCGCGATTGTCATGGCCATCGGCATCATGGCTTTCAATCCGCACATCGACGATCGCCAGAAGGTCACAAGCGCCTCGGAGGTCAAGAGCTGGATCCTCAACGAGACCACCCCGCGCGACCTCGTCATCGGCGACGATCTCACGGATATAACGTTTGTCGATCCCGAGCGCACGGTCGCGTTGCTCTACCTTACCGATTCGGAACCGGATCAGATCTCGGCGGAACAATTCTTCGAGGTCGTGAAGCGCCAATGCGGGCAATACGAGCGTGTCTTCCTTACCCTCTCAAACTTCCGGCTTCGACCCATGTACCCCCGGTCTAAGAATGAAGAAGAAGCCAGGGCCAGTTTTCACCGTCGCGCGTTGCGCACTCGAGGCGTTTTTCTGACAGACCTCATCGAGGGCCGCCTCGAACGGTACCCCGGCATTCACTTCATCAAGGAAGTCAAGGACGGCTACCTCTTCCGCGTCGATTGCCCGATGTAACCCCGAATTCCCATTCGGGGTCTTTGCTCTTTCTTCCGTAGCGCTTCGAAAACAAAAGACAAGACCCCGAATGGGAATTCGGGGTTACATCTGAAAAAGAACGGGACGCCCCGATGGGCGTCCCGTGAAGCGGTCTGTTTGCCGGTTAGACTATTTGGCGTCGAGTTCGTTCGCGTGGCGGAGGACCTTTGCAATCAAGCCGTAGCTCTTGGCCTCTTCAGCGCTCATCCAGAAATTGCGGTCGCTGTCTTTCCCGATACGGTCGGAGGTCTGCCCGGTTTCTTCCGCAATCATCTCGTTGAGCTTCGCGCGTATCTTCAGGATCTCCTGGGCCTCGATCCGGATATCCGCCGCGGGACCCAACGCGCCGCCGCTCGGCTGGTGGATCAGGAAGCGCGTATTGGGCAACGACAAGCGGTTTTCCTTCTTGGCCGCGCCGAACAGGATGGGCACCGCGATGCTGGCCACCCAGCCCGCGCCAATCGAGATTACCTCGGACTTCACGAAGCGCATCACGTCGTGGATGGCGAACCCGGAATCCACGTGTCCGCCGTTCGACGTGATGAACACGCGAATGGGTTCCTGCGAAGCGGCGTCCAGCAACAGCAATTGCGAGATCACCTTCTCCGCCAGTTCCTGGTTCACTTCGCCGGTCACGAGCACCGTGCGGGCCTTGAGCATGCGGGACATTAACCCGTCCTGCCCGCCCTTTGCCTCTTCCTTCTTACAAGGCTCGTCTTCCGGATCGTCGTCGTCATCGCCATCGTAAAAGATCATGGGAGTATCCCTCGCTTTCAAGTTTGGAATCGTGCCGAATGATGCCACGTACGGCCCAAAAGGTTCAAGAATTCAATGGCCGCAAAAGAACGCAAAGAACACAAAGAAAAGCAACCGCCGGCACATTCGCTGCCGGCGGTTGCTTTTCTTTGTGTTCTTTGCGTTCTTTTGCGGCCAATTGCTCTACTTGTTCCAATCCGCCGTCATCTTCTCCATCTTCTTGTTGCCGTCCGACTCCACCTGGAAGCTCTCGTCGATTTGCGCGCCCTCGTACTTGTCGAGGTGCCCGCGCTGCGAAAGCGTATGCAAGGGCGTGCCTTCGATCGTCGCCGTGCCCGAAACCTGCGCGGTATCGAACGGCAGCGAATTCACAAACCGATACGTATCCTGCATCTGCTCCTGGGTTTCGCCCGGCAGGCCGAACGTGAAGGTCCCGTGGACCGTCATCCCGATATCCTTGAGATGCAGCACCACCTGGCGCCCGAGGTCGAGGTTCAGGCGCTTCTTCACGATGTTGTCGACCACCCACTGGTTGCCGCTCTCG
>JAVEWL010000121.1:0-10553 GCA_034004565.1 FCB group bacterium
GGCATGGCGGATGACATCACCGAAAACAGTCGACAAGAGGCGCTGCTGACGGCGGAGGCCCTGCAAAACGCCATCTTCAACAGCGCCAACTTCTCGAGCATCGCCACGGACGCCAAGGGCGTCATTCAAATCTTCAACGTCGGCGCCGAGCGCATGCTGGGCTACACGGCCGCCGAAGTCATGAACAAGATCACTCCGGCCGAGATCTCCGATCCGCAGGAGGTGATCGCGCGCGCCAAAGCCCTGAGCCTGGAGCTGGGTACGCCGATTGCGCCGGGCTTCGAGGCCCTGGTGTTCAAAGCCTCGCGCGGGATCGAGGACATCTATGAACTGACCTACATCCGCAAGGACGGCAGCCGGTTTCCGGCGGTGGTGTCGGTCACGGCGCTTCGCGACGCGCAGAACGCCATCATCGGCTACCTGCTGATCGGCACCGACAACACCGCGCGCAAGCAGGTCGAGGAAGAGCAGAAGAAGCTCGATCAGCGTCTGCGCGACCAGCAGTTCTACACGCGATCGCTCATCGAATCCAACATCGACGCGATCATGACCACCGACCCGAAGGGGATCATTACCGACGTCAACAAGCAGATGGAGGCGCTCACCGGCTGCACGCGCGACGAACTGATCGGCGCGCCGTTCAAAAACTATTATACCGATGCGGAGCGGGCCGAAGCGGCCATCAAGCTCGTGCTGGCCGAAGGCAAGATCACCAACTACGAACTCACCGCGCGCGCCTGGGACGGCAAAGAAACCGTGGTGTCCTACAACGCGACGACCTTCTACGACCGGGACCGAAAGCTCCAGGGCGTGTTTGCGGCCGCGCGCGACGTCACCGAGCGCAGGCGCCTGGACGAGGTGTTGCAGGAAAAGAACGTCGAATTGATCAACGCCAAGGTGGTGGCGGAAAAGGCCAATCTCTCGAAGTCGGATTTTCTTTCGAGCATGAGCCACGAACTTCGCTCGCCGCTCAACGCCATCCTCGGGTTCGCGCAGTTGATGGAGTCCGACTCCCCGGAACCGACGCCCGGCCAGAAGGAGAGCATCGGCCAGATTCTTCAGGCGGGATGGCATCTGCTGAAACTGATCAACGAAATTCTCGATCTGGCCAAGATCGAGTCCGGGCAACTGTCGCTTTCGCCGGAATCGGTGTCGCTCTCGGAGGTCATGGTCGAATGTCAGGGCATGATCGAGGGGCAGGCCCAAAAGCGCGGCATTCAGATGACGTTTCCCGAGTTCGAAGTCCCCTGTTTTGTGCATGCCGACCGCACGCGTCTCAAGCAGATTCTCATCAACTTTCTCTCGAACGCGATCAAATACAACCGCGAGCAGGGCAGCGTCGAGGTCACGTACAGCGCGGCCACGTTGGGGCGCATCCGTATCGCCATTCGGGACACCGGCGCGGGATTGCCCCCGGAAAAGTTGGCGCAACTGTTCCAGCCGTTCAATCGCCTCGGCCAGGAGGCGAGCGGCGAGGAAGGCACGGGCATCGGTCTCGTGGTGGCCAAGCAACTGATTGAACTGATGGGCGGCGTCATCGGCGTGGAAAGCACGGTGGACGAGGGCAGCGTGTTCTGGTTCGAACTGATGGCCGCGGCCGAGCAGCATTACACCGTTGAAGGCGGCGAGCCGAGTGCGTTTGTGCCATCCGAGGTCGATAGCGGCGGACGCGAGCGCATACTGCTCTACGTCGAGGACACTCCGGCCAACCTCATGCTGGTCGAACAGCACATCGCGCGCCGTCCCGATCTGCGCCTGTTGAGCGCGGTGACCGGCAACCGGGGCGTGGCGCTTGCGCGCGAGAAAATGCCCGAAGTCATCCTGATGGACATCAACCTGCCGGACATCAGCGGCATTGAAGCCATGACCATCCTGAGCAAAGACCCTGCCACGGCGCATATCCCCGTCGTGGCCATCAGCGCCAACGCCATGCCGCACGACATCGAAAAAGGCCTGCAGGCAGGGTTTTTCCGGTATCTCACCAAGCCCATCAAGGTAAATGAATTCATGGATACGCTGAAGATTGCGCTGGATTTCGCGGACAAGACGGCCGGGCGCTCCCAATAAGGCGGGACCGAATTCATGCTCAGTACCGGCGACTTCTTAAACGGCAAGATTTTGATCGTGGACGATCTCGAAGCCAACGTCCGCCTGCTCGAGCGCATGCTGAGCGGAGCCGGGTATACATCGGTCACGTCCACAAGGTCCCCGCGCGAGGTGTGCGACCTGCACCGGACGAACCGCTACGACCTCATCCTGCTCGACCTCCAGATGCCGGGCATGGACGGGTTCGAAGTGATGGAGGGCCTCAAGGAAATCGAAACCGAGGGATACCTGCCGGTCCTGGTCATTACCGCCCAACCCGAACACAAGCTGCGCGCACTGCAGGCCGGCGCGCGTGATTTCATCGGCAAGCCGTTTGACCTGGCGGAAGTGCTCATGCGGGTCCGCAACATGCTCGAGGTGCGCCTGCTGCACAGGGAAGCGAAGAACTATGGCCAGGCGCTCGAGCGGACGCTGCGCGACGTCGAGGCGGAGCAGAAAGTCTCGGAACGGCTGCTGCTCAACGTCCTGCCCCGGGCCATCGCCGACCGCCTGAAGGGGCGCCGCGACACGGTCGTGGACGGATTCCCCGAGCTCATCGCCGACAGCTTTTCGGATGTGACGGTGCTGTTCGCGGATATCGTCGGATTCACCCGCTTTTCCGCCGGCATGAGTCCCGAGCACCTCGTGGTGCTGCTCAACGAAATCTTCAGCGAATTCGACGGCATCGCCGCGCAACGGGGCCTCGAAAAGATTAAGAGCATCGGCGACGCGTACATGGCCGCGGCGGGCGTGCCCGTCCCCGCCGCCGACCACGCGACGCGCGCCGCGCACATGGCCCTGGACCTCATAGAGGCATTGGATCGCTTCAACCGTCGCCGGGGCTACGAGCTGCAATTGCGCATCGGCATGCACAGCGGCGCGGTCGTGGCGGGCGTCATCGGCACCCACAAGTTCATCTACGATTTGTGGGGCGACACCGTGAACACGGCCAGCCGAATGGAATCCCACGGCGTAGCCGCACGCGTGCAATTGACCGAGGCCACCCGGCGCCACCTCGATGAGCCGTTTCACTTCGAAGCGCGCGGCACGGTATCCGTGAAAGGCATGGGCGACGTCCCGACCTGGTTCCTGACCGGCCGCAACGACGCCCCGCCGAATAGCGTTCCGTGAACGACTCAATCCGGCGCGGTCGCCCCTCCACCCGCCGCCAGCCGCGCGCGCTCCACTTCGAGTTCACGTCGCACCTTACGGAAGTTGAACCACTGAAATGTGAACACCGGCAGAGCGTACACGAGAATCATGGCCCAAAGGCCGAGGGCCTCTGTGGAAAGCGCGTAGTCCAGGAACGAGCCATTGGGGTGGGAACGGAAGAACTTTGTCGCCTCGACGGCGCTCAACACGGCGACTGCCACGGCCACGACCGCGATTACGGCCGCAAAGGCCAAGAACTGCCTGTATTGCTTCCGCAACTCTTCTAACCTGCTGTCGAGGTCTTTGGGCGCGACGGGCTTTCCCCAGAGTATGGTCTCCTCTGTTCGAGCGGGCGGGATGCGCGCCTTCAGGAATGCACTGACGACTTCGGGGTTGGGGCCTGACCAAGTGCGAACGTCGGTCCCGTTCTGGTTTGTGACCTGCAGGTCAATGTCTCGGTCCGGCAAGGCAAGCTTGAGGCTGTAGAAGCCGGGATGCTTTTCTTCGACGCGGGTGATGTGAAGTCGTTGTACGTCGCCCCATGCGTAAGAACGAAGGACGCCGGGGCCGGAAACATCGATGCCGGTGGAGCTCATTGTGATAACCGTCCGATTGAAGCCCATGCTGGGCATCTTAAGCGTGAGCGTCTCGGGCAGGTCCACGGGCGGAGGCGTCCAGAATTGCAGGCACACCCGGAGTACGTATTCTCTGTCTTCCTCTCCAACCATGCTCACGCCGATGGTTCGCCGCCACCAAGGTTCATCAGGATTTACAAAGGCGTCCCACGTCGAGCCGCGCGCGATGCGTCCGTCGCGGAAGAACTCCCACGGCCAAGTCTGCCAACGGAAGAGGCGACGCCGGTGCAGACCTTGCGCATCAAGGCGCAGCCGCCAGCGGTACTGCATGAACAGGTTCATGAATACGGGTACTACCGTGACCAGAACGATCAATGCGATCAATTGCCATTCGTCGGGTGAATGCCAGAAGTCATAATCATCAACGATCTGACTGCGGTTCCACACCGCTCCCGCCACAAAGAGGACAGTCGCCACCAGGCCCATCCAGGACGCGCGCACGAACACTCGAGTCATGCGAAACTCGCGCGGTTCAACAGCATCGGGCGTGTCGGGTATGGCGATGGTATCGGATTTGTCCACAGGCGTTTCCTCTGAACTATAGCGTTTTAATGTAACCCCGAATTCCCATTCGGGGTCTTTTGTCTTTTCTTCGCAGCCCCCACCTCCAAGGTCGGCCTTTATGTAGCGCCGACCTCCAGGTCGGTCTTGAAATCAGAGGCCGACCAAAGGGAGGCCCATCCACCTTTCGCCCTTCAAACCCCCTTCAGCACGCCATTTAGCGGCCGCATGTAATTCGCGGAGACCCAACAAGCGGACGCAGGGAAAAGCTTCCAGCAAAACGCGCTTCTTCCACGACGTCACGCTCTTACTGTTAAAACTCCTCGGCCGCGAGCTGCTCGCGCTGTTGTTCCAAGCGGCGCCGCTTCCTCCTGTTATAAATCGACATCACCAGGAAGATTGGAGCGAAGTAGAAGCACACAAGCGCAAGAAAACCCCGTACTTGCGGATGGATCGAGTAATCAGCGAGCGATTTGCTCGGATGTTGCCCAAAGAACTCAACCAAGTCTACCGCTGTGCAGACCAGTAGGATTAGCCCCGCAGCCGCCACAATGATGGTCATCATCCTGAACTCCCGCTGCCGGTTCCGCAGGTCCTCAAGCCGGCTATCCACATCGGCCACGGTCCGGGCCCGGCCTTCCAGGGCGGCCTCTTCGATTCGTTCCGCGGATACGTGACGCTCCAGAAACGCGCTCACCACGTCCGGGCCGGCCCCAGTCCAGTTCTTCTTTACCTGTCCCTGTTCGCGGGAGTAGCGCAGTTCCAACTCGCGGTCGGGTAGGGTAAGCCGGAGAACTTTGAAACCGGGGTGATTCTCTTCGAGGCGTACAATGCGTAGGAGCACCACCTCGTCCCATCCGTATGAGCGCGGAATTCCCGCTCCCGAAACATCAATGCCGATAGGCCCCATGTCAATCGTCGTACCGCGCAATCCAGTCACTGACGTCTTAATGGAGAGCGTGCAGGGCACCTCCACCGCAGGCGGTGTCCAGAAGCGCAGGCATACCGCAAAACTGTAATCGCGGTTCTCTTCCTTCAAGACGCCGAGGTCAATTTTCCGTTGCCACCTATAGTCGGCCGGATTGATGAACGAAAACGCTTCATCGTCGTGGCGAATGTGTCCCTCTCGAAATTCCTCCCACGTCCACGTCTGCCAACCGAAGAAGCGACGGCGATGCAGGCCCCGCACGTCCAGGCGCAGCCGCCAACGATGGGCCATGAACATACCGACAGATGCGGGCACCAGCCCTACCAGGATGGAGTCGGCCCGGTCTGCCCAGCCACCGGCCGTGCGCCAGAAGTCAAAATCGTCGTTACGGGCACTGATGCTCATCTGCGCCGCCACGATCAGAAGAATAATGGCCACGAACCCCAGCCATGCTGCGCGAATGAACTCCGGCTTCAGGCCAAACTCGCGCGGTTCAACAGCATCGGGCGTGTCGGGTATGGTTTCGCTTCTGTCCAAGAATGCGCTCCAGCAGAAGACAGACGTGAGCAGTTAGGATGAAATTATCATGCGGAACTGTCGCATTCCCTCAATTATACCCCGTCCAGTTCCGCAAGCAGCATCCCTTCGGTGAATAGGGGGTAGCTGGCCATGACCTCACCGTCGGCGGAAAACACATACGCTCCGCCGATGCTTTCGTCGTCGATGAAGCTGGGGTCGCCAAAGTAGTTGACCATGAGCGTGGGCGTCTGGGCGAGCTTGACGCGCGCGGCGTATTTTGGAAGCTCCTCCACGTGCCAGCGCGCTTCGTCGTCTTCGAACGATCGCGCCAGGCAATGCACAAGCCAGTCCGCCTCCAATGCACGGAAGCGAGCGGCGATGGTGTCGTCGTAGATGTCCCCGCAGATAAGGAAACCAATCCTGCCGAAAGGAGTGTCGACCGCCTCGATTTCGGTGCCCTGGCAATACACCGTCGGATCGGCGTCCCTGGCATGCCAGTGGGAATGGTTGCGGCGGTACTTGAGGTGGACGCCGCCGTCGGGTCCCAGAAGTACGGCGGCGTCGTAGAGGCGATCTTCTTCTCGTTCAAACAGGCCGAAGACAAGCCAAACACCGTGGCGGGCGCAGAAGCCGCCGAGCCGATTTGTCGCGGGCCCAGGAATGGTCTGTCCCAGCGGGAGATCGTGCGTGGGGTCGTCGTTGTTGGCGAAGCCCGTCACGACCGTTTCCGGAAACACGAGCAGTGCGGCCCCGGACGCAACGGCCTCGCCCGCCATGCGTTCAATGGTGGCGAGATTCGCCTTCGCGTCGGCAGTGATGCGCGGTACGAGCAGAGCAGCTAACATAGAGTGGTCCCGGCCCAATGTAATCCCGAATTCTTGTTCGGGGTCTTGCCTTTTCTTCCGTAGCGATTCTCTTGTCCTAAATCGAAATGCCCCGAATAGGAATTCGGGGTTACACGAAGAAGGGGTTGTGGCGGCTTTCGATGGCTACGGTGGTGGAGGGGCCGTGGCCGCAATGGATTTCGGTTTCGGGGGGCAGGGAGAAGATGCCTTTGGTGATGTGGTCGATTTGCTGCCTGGCCTGGCGGGCGCCGGGGGTGCCGCCGACGGAGCCCGCGAACAGGGCGTCCCCGGTGAAGACCATGCCGGGGAAGGCAAGGCTCATGCCTTCGGGGGTATGGCCGGGGGTGGCGATAACGCGGCCGACGAGGTTGCCGACCTGTATTTCGGCGTTCTCCCGTACGCGGCGCGTGGCGATGTTGGCGATGGCGTCTTTGCCGGAGAAGACCTCGGCGCGGTATTGCTGCACGACGGCGGGGAGGCCGTCGGTGTGGTCGTAGTGGTCGTGGGTGATGAACACCTTGGAGAGCGTGAGGTTGTGCTCGGCGAGGAAGACCGGGATCGCGTTGTCGAGGTCGCCCGCGTCGATGAGGATGGCCTCGCGCGTGTCGTTACAGGCCAGGATGAAGGCGTTGGCTTCGTTCACCTTCAGCAGAAAGTGGCGGAAGATCATTGCGAGACCCCCTCGAGGTTGGCGTTCTCGAAGTTTGCCGTGCCGGTGGTGTTCTGTAGGTTGGCGCCGCGCAGGTTGGCGCGCCGGAAGATGGCGCGCTGGAGGTTGGCGCCGGCGAAGGTGGCGCCTTCGAGGTCGGCGTTGCCGGGGCGCGAAAAGTACATGTTGGTGTCGGCGAAGTTGGTGCGGTGCCCGCGGGTGCCGACGAGGTTGGCGCGTTGGAGGTTTGCGCCGGTGAGGAACGCGCCGGAGATATCGGCGCCGCCGAGTACTGCGAACTCGAGGTTCGCGCCCGTCAAATCGGCGCGGTTGAGGTTGGCGCCATCGAGAAACGCGAAGCGCAGGTTCGCGCGGCGGAGGTTTACGCTGTCGAGGTTGGCACCGGAGAGGCGGGCGCCCTCGAGGTTGGCTCCTTCGAGGTTGCAGCCGCGCAGGTCCGCGCCGGCGAGCCAGGCGCAACGCAGGTGTTGGGGATCGAGCCGCCGGCAATAATCCGAGGGGTCGGCGATGTGGTTCCAGCAATGGTCCGAGTCCGTGAGGGCTGTATTCGAGCATCCCTCGGCGGCGCAACGCACGGGGTTGTAGTGAAGACTGCTCATTCCAAATCCTCGGCTCCCGAGAGCTTTCGTTCTATCCAGTCGCCGTAGTGGGCGAGTTCTTTGACCGCCGCCTTGATCTCGAGGGGAGTGGTCTCGCCGGGCAGGTGGCAGCTTCTGAGCACGAGCCATTCTTCGTCGTCTTCTTTGACGAGGGCCAAGGCGCCCAGGGCGAGGTCCGTGTTTGCGCGCAAGGCCCAGGCAATGGAATCGGGCGTGGCCTTACCGCAGCGTGTCGTGAGGACGATGAGCTTGCCGCGCCGGCCTTCCCGCGGTTGCAGGGTTACGCGTTGTTTGCGGCCGTTGGCGGTTTCGATGGTGACGACGAAGCCTTCGCCGTCGGGTTCCACGATGCGCTGATCGGCCTTGGCGCAGGCCTGGGCAAGTTCCTCGAGACTGTAGCCGCGCAGGGGAGGCATTCCGGCCAAGGCGGCGCTTGCGCGGCCCAGGGCGCGCTCGGCGGCGGGGCGCACGTCGGCGTCCTTGTCCTTGCGGTGCTGCTGAAGTACGCGAATGGCTTGTTCGGCGGCCTGGCCGAGGGCGTCGGCGGCATCGCGACGAAGCACCCACGCCGCGCGCGCGTCCGCGAGTGTTGAGGCGGCCTGATCGATTTCCTTCACCGGAAGTCCTCCGTTACGGGGTATTCTAGCAGCGGGCGGGTAAGGCCGCAATGGGAAGAGGGAAGAATGAGGAACGAAGAACGAGGACTGAGGAACGAGGAAAGAAGGAGGCTTCGCCGGTTTGCGACTGAATCCGCATGCTTTTTCGCGGATTCAATCGCAAACCGGGCTAGTGAGTGCGAAAGTCCTTTGAGATCTGGGTGAATTCTTCGCACATGGCGGTGATGGCTTCCTGGGTGTGGCCGGCGCCTTTGGGGTCGGCGTACCAGCAGGCGAGGAAGCCGCCTTCGGGGCGCCCGAGGGTCTTGACCATGCGGCGGCAGTAAGCGCGGATTTCGCCGGGGTTGCCGCGGGACATGGTGTTCTGAATATCGACGGGGCACCAGAAGGTGATGCGTCCGCCGAAGCGTTCGCCGAGCAGGTCGAGGCCCATGTTTTCCTGCTGGTCCATCTGGATGACATCGAGGCCGATTTCGATGAGGGGATCGAGGATGTCGACGATGTAGCCGCAGGAATGCAGGAAGGTGAGCAGGCCGGCGTCGTGCGCGGCTTTGTAGACCTTGGCGTAGGCGGGTTTCCAGATGTCGAGCCAGGCGTCGGGGGAAATCATGAGGCCGTTCTGCAGGCCCCAGTCGTCGCAGAACATGTAGCCGTCGGCGCCGGCTTCGGCGTAGCGCTCGATGGCGTAGAGGTTCATGTCGACGAGGATGTCGATGAGGCGGACGAGGTTGTCGCGTTCGAGGCAGATGTCGGTCCAGACGTTGTGGAGTCCGCGGACGAAGTGGACGCGCTCGTACAGGGAGATGCCGCCGGCCATGAGGAACTTGTCGCCGGCTTTTTCGCGGATGCCCTCGATCGAAGTCCAGCGGCGCGGTTCGCGGATGTCGGGGATCGAGAGTTGGTCGAAGGCGGCCCAGTCCTTGAGGGGAAATTCCTTTACCTCGCCGAGGTTGCACACGCCGATGTTGTGCCACACGGCGCCCCATTCGTCGGTGCCGCTGGAGGGGCGCGCATCGGGCGAGGGCGACATGCTGAAGGAGTGGAAGTCGGAGCCGTAGGGTTCGCAGAGGGCATAGCCCAGGCGGTCGGGGGATTGGAAGCGGACGGTTCTCGATACGACTTCGCGCGGGGTCATCATGGCGGCGGTTCCCATTCTCTCTTCTCGTTCCCAAGTTGTACTTGGGAACGCCCGTGTCCTCAAAGTTGTACTTTGGCTTATCTTGTGTGGGGCAGCCGCCCTCGGCTGCCATTCTTGAGTCGGTGCATTGCCTTGGCAGCCGAGGGCGGCTGCTCCACACATCACTTACCTGGCCCGCGAAGTGCAACTTCGGGGACAATTGCGTTCTCAAGTGCAACTTGGGAACGAGCAACTTGGGCGGGGCGGCCGGTTTGGGCCGCCCCGCGGGTTGCGATTATTTTACGATCGGCGTGAGGACGATGTTCTTGTATTCGACTCCGGTATGGTCGCCTTGGAGGTAGATGGGGCCGGGCTTGAACTCATCGGAGGTCAGCGCGCCGCCGGTGACGCCGAGGAGCGGCTGGTTGTCGATGATCTTCTGGCCGTTGAGGACGACGGTGACGTGGCGGTCGCACAGGGTGATGTCGTAGTCCTGCCACTCGCCCGCGGGCTTCTCGGCCGACACGGTGGGGGCGATGCGGCTGTAGATGCCGCCCATGTTGTGCGGATCGATGGGGCTGCCGTAGCTGTCCACGACCTGGACCTCGTAGATGCCGCGCAGGTAGATGCCGCTGTTGCCCTTGGGCGGAACCTTGACCTGGAGCTTCAGGTTGAAGTCCTCGAATTCCTGGGTGGTGCGCAGGTTTCCGTAGCTGATGTGGGGCTTGCCTTCTTCCTGCTTCGGGTCGTTGACGAGGACGCCGTCGCGGGCGAACCAGCCGTTGACCTGCTTCGGGTCGGTGAGTTGCCACCCTTCCAGGTCCGTGCCGTTGAACAGGGTGATGGCCGAGCCGAAACCCACCTTGGACAGGTCGGGTGCGGCGG
>JAVEWL010000122.1:0-10548 GCA_034004565.1 FCB group bacterium
GTAGTCTGTTCGGGCGCCTTCGGCTTACGTCCCTTGGGCGGCGCTCGAAAACGGCACTGCACTCGCGCGCGGCCATGCGGGAACCTCGGGGGAAAGGAGCTTTCGCCATGCGACGCCCTACCGGTTTCACCCTCATCGAACTGCTCGTCGTCATCGCCATCATCTCCATTCTCGCCGCCCTCATCCTGCCCGCCCTGGGGCGCGCCCGCGAAAGCGCCAACCGCACCCAGTGCATGTCCAACCTCAAGCAAATGGGGCAGGTCTTCCGCATGTTCGCCGACGAGCACGGCGGAGACTGGGTCCCCCGCATGGTCCCCTATCACCTCCCCTACAACCCCATCCAGATATGCTGGTCCAGCTTCGACGGCGTGCTGCTCTACCCCGACTACCTACCCGACTACAACATCCTCTTCTGCCCCTCCGATCCCGAGTCGTACTGGGTGTCCGAAGACCAAAGCCGCCTGTTCCGGCCCGTGGGCCCCGGTTGGGACACCGACCCCGGTGAAAACCCCGTGAAGGCAATGACCCAATACCCTGCCCTCGCCGACTACTGCTACGTGTACTGGGGATTCATGATCGATCCCCGCAACGTCGCCACCCCCGACGACATGGCCGCCGTAGGCACCAAGCTCGACAACATCTCCACCGAAAGCGTCAACTTCGGCACGCGCTACGACGACCAGCTCGTAATCCTGCCCAGCACCGGCAACGAAATCACCCTGTACTACCTTCGCGAAGGCGTCGCCCGGTTCACCATCACCGACGTCAACGACCCCGCCGCAACCGCCCTGAGCGAATCCCAGGTCGCCGTCCTCCGGGACACCGTCCGTACCAACAACGGCAGCCCCCTCCCCCACGAAGTCAACCACCTCCCCCTCGGCGCCAACGTCCTCTTCATGGACGGCCACGTCGAGTACGCCCGCTACCCCCAACCCGACGGCTCCACCCACTTCATGCTCTCGAAAGCCGCCACCACCGACGGAATCCCAATCTTTCCCTGACCCCTGGCGTGGTTCGACAAACCGGCGCGCGAGCGACACTTCGATCCGGTCACGGTATTCTGGCTGTTTCTTTCACAGATGTTCTCGCCGGACGGTTCATGCCAGGAACTGGCCATGCGCATCATCGCCTGCAACCTCATTCGTGCCACCCGGCTGCAGGCGGCCCACGCCATGCAACGCGAACCCGATCGCATCGACGGAATCGCCGTTGACTGTATTGGGGGAAGGGGCTACATTCTTCGCCAGGGCTTTCTTTTCATGACCGGCCGCCGAAAGGACACTGAAACGATGCGATTCGCCTGGATTGTCTCACTGGGTCTTCTGCTGGGGGTGTTCGCCGAGGCAGCGGAAGCGGGCATCATTCCGCTGCCGGCGCAGATGGAATCCGCACCGAAGGAATCGACGCTTACCCCGCCGGTTTCCATCGTCTGCGAAGTGCCCGAATTCAGGCGCGCCGCGGAACTGCTGGCCGCATCGTTCGAGGCGGCCTACGGGGAAAAGGTTTCGATCGCTACGAAGCCGGAGGCTTGGGAAGGGAGCATCATCACGATTGGCGCCGCCGCCGATCCTGCCCCGGGGGACGAAGGCTACGCCCTGAACGTGACGCCGCAACGCGTGTCCATTCGCGCGGCCAAGCCCGCAGGCGCGTTTTACGGCACGCAGACCCTGCTGCAACTTCTGCCGGTGCCTCGCAACGGCGCAACGCTGACGCTGCCCTGTATCTCGATCGCGGATCAGCCCCGTTTCGGATGGCGCGGGCTCATGCTCGATTGCAGCCGCACGTTCCTGAGCCTAGATTATCTCCGCCGGTACATTGACCGGATGGCGTTCTACAAACTCAACGTGCTGCACCTGCACCTGACCGACGATCAGGGCTGGCGCGTCGAGATCAAGAAGCACCCGAAACTCACGGAGGCCGGCGCGCAATTCGATCCGCGCCTCAAAGGCGAAATCAGCGGCTACTACACGCAGGATGAGTTGCGCGCGCTGGTGCGATACGCGGCGGACCGTAATGTCACGCTTGTGCCGGAGATTGAGATGCCCAGCCATGCCCTGGGCGCCCTGACGGCGTATCCGGATCTTTCGTGCCGGGGCGACGCGTACAACGTGGTGCCGTTCGTGCACACCGCGACGGCGGAAGTCCCGGCGCCGCCCTACGGCGTGTTCTGCGCGGGCAACGAGCGCACCTTCGAGGTGCTCGAGGATGTGTTGGCCGAGGTCATCGACATCTTCCCCTCGAAATACATCCACATCGGCGGCGACGAGTGCCCCAAGGAGTTCTGGAAGTCCTGCCCGAAGTGCCAGGCGCGCATGAAGGCCGAGAACCTTGCGAACGAGGACGAGTTGCAGAGCTATTTCGTGAAGCGCATCGAGAAGTTCATCAACGCGAAAGGCCGCGTGCTGCTGGGCTGGGACGAAATTCTCGAGGGCGGTCTCGCGCCCAACGCGACGGTCATGGCGTGGCGCGGCGTCAAGGGCGGGATCGCCGCCGCGCAGGACAAGCACGACGTCGCGATGGCGCCGACCACGCACTGCTATTTCGACTACGACTACATCACGACGCCCTTGAAGAAGACCTACTCGTTCGAGCCCATTCCCGAGGAATTGACGCCGGAGGAGGGACAGCGCGTGCTGGGGGCGCAGGGCTGCATGTGGACCCACATCGCGCGCACGGAACGCGACATCGACGCGCAGATCTTCCCGCGCGTGATTGCGCTGGCGGAAGTGACGTGGTCGCCGAAAGACAAGCGCAACTGGCCCGGTTTTGAAGCGCGCATGAACGAGCATTACGCCCGGCTCGACGCGCTCAGCGTCGCGTACCACGTCGAGCGCCCCGTGCCCGCGTTCGCCGTCGCACCGGACGGCACGCCCTGGGCCGTCGTGAAGGGTCGACCGTACGCGTTCGTTAGCGGCGACTGGAAAGTGCAGCCAGGCGAGGTTATCCAAGTGGCCTTTGCCCCGGACGGCAAACGGTATGCCCTGGACACGAAAGCCGTCGCCGGCGGCAACGCGGTGCTCGAGTGGAACGGCGACGCTTGGGCGCCGCTGCAAGGCGCGCCGGGCGGGGTGTTCCTCGCCGCCGGTCCGAACGACACCCTCTGGGTCATCTCCGACAACAACATCCTGCGCAAGCGCGAAGGCGGCGCTTGGAGCGAGCTTCCCGGACGCATGGTGCGCGTGGCGGTGGGCGCCAATGGACACTGTTACGCCCTCAGCACCGACACCCTCGGCGGCGGCTACGGCATACGCGAGTGGAAAGGAACCGATTGGGCCTTATGCGGCCCGGACGCCGCCGCGGTCGAAATCGCGGCCGGTCCCGACGGCACCCTCTGGGCCGTGAACAGCCTCGGCGTTACCTGGCGCAGAACCGGCGCAGCCTGGTCAAGCCTTGGGGGCCTCGTCAACACGGCCGGCGCCGCGCCCGACGGCACGCTCCTGGGCCTCGGCATGGACCCCGCCACGCAGCAGTGGGTCCTGAAGAAGGCCGCCAATCAGCCCGCTGCGGAGTGGCATGCCGTGGAAGGCGGCGCGTTGCCGTAGGAGTGGCTGGGTCGAGCATTCCATTACCGCCGAAGACACGGCTGACAAGCGGTATGAAGGTTGTTCGAGTCACCACAATTCCTGGACGATGTTAGGCAGGTGCCAGGCGGGAGTCTGCGTCTTCTGGTAAATGTTCACCGTGTGAAGCTGAGATTGCAGACGAGCCACCGCGGCACCGATTTTGCTTACGTCGCGGTTGGTCAGGATTATGACAGGAATCCTGTGGAGTTGGAGCAAGTCCGCGTTTTCCTCCAAGAACTTAATGCCCGACGACAGCCCTTGTTCCACTTCGGTTAAATCCCACCCTTCTTTGGGAGGCATCATGATATCCAGCACCAGTGCGCGAATCTTTGCGGCATGCTCACGCAGACAGTGTTCCGCCTCAGCCACGGTTTTCTTGAAGTGAATTTCTTGCGGTCCAAATACTTCTCTCAGTTCCTGGAGGTAGTACTTGACGCGGTAAGGCTCATCGTCCACAAACAAGATCATTTAAGCAATCTCCTCTCTTAACGGGAACTCAATAGTAAATTCTGTCGGTGAATCCAGACGGCTCACACAGATGGAACCACCATGAGCCTCGATGATCTTTCGGGCGCTGAAAAGTCCCAAGCCTTGACCGGGCCCCATGCGTGTACCCGTGGAGCCGCGATAGAAAGCCTGGAATATCAGTTCTTTTTCTCTATGAGGGATAGGCTCTCCCCAGTTTCGAACGCGCATTCGAACCATTGGAGGCTGGCCCTGCATGCGCAACTCTTCGGCGAAAATCTCGACATCAGTGTTAGTAAAGGAGTATTTGATGGCGTTTACCATGAGATTGAATAACATTTGCTCAAACAAACCAGGGTCGACATACATCCTGGGAAGGCTTTCAAAACCTGCAAAGGATATCGTTATGCCTGCATCGACGGCCTGGGGATGGAGCATCGCCTTAAGCCGGGCAACAATGCTGGTCTCGAGGTTAATCTTTTGGAGAATCGGCTTGAAATCGGCTCCTACAGCGCGTCCCGCCATATTCACGTTTGTGAGAAGACTCAGGCAGGTGCCGTACAAATCGTCAATCTTCTGCTGGATCTTTTTGGGAACGTTAAGCCGCTTGAGTTCTCTCTGTAAGTCGTGCGCCGCGTCGCGTAGCGTGGCGGCCGGAGAACGCACGTCGTGCAAGGCAACAGAAATGCCGTATTCCCTTCTTTGGCGGCTTTTTAGCATCTCCATTATTGGTGTGAGCTGCTCGGCTATGAATACAAGGTCATCCAGGTCATGATAGGAGAACGGGAGTGGGTTGTCGGGGGGGGCCGACAGTTTTTCCACGCAACGTAGAACGCCAATGACCTTGTCACCCGCCTTTATGGGTACCCCCAGGAAAGGTATGTCTCGCTCCCCTCGACTTGTTTTCTCGACGAATCGACCCACTGGCACGGAGTCGGCATCTGCCAAGTTGGCATCCGGGTCAATCAAGGGTTTACCTGTTTGAAAGATCTTTCCTGTGGCGCCTTCCCCTTTTCGGTAGCGGGCCTGCGTGATGTCTATAACATTCTCAAGACCTGTAGTGGCAATGCAGACGACGGCCTCTTCGTCGTCTGTGGCCTCGAAGATGCTAACGCCATAAACATTCAGGCAGGTCTTGATGATCTCGATTAGCCCTTGGAAGAATTTGGCCTTCAAATCCTTCAAGGTGGTGGTGGTAAGACTGCCAAGGGTGCGGCTGACCAAATCATTGAACGCCCGCAGGATCTCTCTACGCTGGAATTCGAAGGATTCCTGGATGGCGAAACCGGTGTTCTGCGCCAGCTCCCGCAAACGCTCCAGGTCGTGATGCCAATCCCCTCCCGGTGTCAGGAACACATCAATTACACCCAGGCATTGTTCCTGTGCATCTTCAGGCGAGGGCGGCTTGTAGAGTAACGGAACGCAAAGCACGTCGGAAATCATGTGGGCGGGAAAGTCCGCTTTGCGGGATTCCGGGAAATCGTCAACCCCTAGCCTCAGGATTTCCATTTTGCCATGGCAGCGGGTCTCGGGATTGGACTCGTCGGCGGAAATGGTCTGGAGTTGGGGGGCGGCCTCCTGTTCGCAGTCCTCCTGATAGGCGCATTCCGGAGACTGCAGGCATGCCCCCGTATACTTGCAGTATCCGGAGAGGATGAATGCCCTACTGAGGTCGTTGTAGAGCCAGATAACCGCGTAGCACCCCTCAAACAACTCGCGCCAGAGGCATGCGACCTTGTCGATAACATCTTGCGGCTTGCCGCGCGCTTCATTGCGCAACCGGGTGCGAAACCGCCGGCGGGCCTCTGTCCGTGAGGGCAATGCCAGTTCGAGTACCGACGCCAGAAAGGGGCTTAGATGCCGGCAGTAATCGGATAGAAAAGTCTGCTCTGCCTCTGTAAATGGCGCGCCGGCAAACCGCGAGAATACGAAGTGAAGAGAACTGCGCTCCCCGACAGGGACATGCACGTAAAAAGCGGAACATCCTTCCTCAAGGTGGGGAACGACGCTGGCTGTATCCGGAAAATGGCAGGAGACTTCTTCTCGGGGCGTGTCCGCGAGCAGGTTACCCAGCACAGAGTGCCCTGCCAGTGGTTTGGGTTGAAGCGGCGTGGCTGAACTGGTCTCCAATGCGTAACCGGTAACAACCCGATCCTCTTCTTTTGGCTTACCGTCCATCGCCAGGAGAGTGATCTTGGAAATCACCAGTTTCTCGATAAGCGGCGACGCAAACCTTTCAAAGATCTCGGCGCCTGTGGGACGGTGAAGTTCCCGCAATTGTTTGGCTGTGATGTCCAAAAGCTGCTTATGTTCAGCTTCTTCGTGTCCCATGGCTCCCCATTTCCGCGCGAGAGAAGTAATGCATGCCCACTACAGTATAAGGGAGCATCGGTGATTTGGTCAAGGGAATAAGTAAGTCAGGGAATGACAAGGCATTGCTGCGCCCATTCCATATCGCGGCCTTGTAGAAGGGCGAATGGTTCGGCGGTGGCGATATCGTGAGGCAGTTGCCCGCCCCGGTATTCAGGGACGCGTGGACGCTTGCTTAACCACCGGGCTGAGAGCGAAGCACAATCCCCAGCATCTCGGCCGCGGGACCCGAACAGTTGGGCTGTCCGTACCCGGCGCAGGTCGATTCCAGGACTAAGCCCGAAGCGTGGGCCTCCTGTGCAATCCTGTCGGCATAGTCGGCCGTATAGGCCATCTCGTATTGGCTTTCTTCCGCCGTTCCCGAGGGGAACAGGCACCGGAAGCGAAACCGTGCGATAATCTGATTCGTTCCCTTGAGGTACGTAAGTTCCGTACGCCGGATCACCCAACACGCTCTGGCCTCGTCGTATAGGGGGTCGTGGTGATGGACGACGGGAATGTCGTTCTCAAAACGTCCCAGATTGTTGCGTCTTATCGCAACGGCAAGGACTCCGCCTGGGCAAAGAATGGTGCTGATTTCGGAGAAAAGTTGGCGCCGAACGCTTTCTTCAATAGCGGGCAACGTGTTTCCAGCGATGATTACCATCCCGAAGGAGTGGGGAGAGAAGCATAGCCCCCCGAATTCGGCTTGAACCAATGCCACCGGAGGCTCGCCGGGAGAACCATCCGCTTCACCGTGGGTGAGACAAAGCGCGAGCATCTGCCGCGAGCCATCAAGGCCGACGACCGAAAAACCCTCGCGGCGCAAAGGCGGCAGTAGCCGGCCGCTTCCACAGCCCAAATCCAATATGGGCCCCCCGTACTTCGCCGCGATTTGGAGAAACCATTCCAAATCGCCGTATTGGGAACCGATCCCTTGGGTCTGGTGATATTCCCAACCAAACTTGCGGTACCTTGCCAGGGTCTGGCCGGTATTAGCCCGCTGCTCCATGTTCGTTATCCTTACCGTTGTCCAGGCCAGGTGTCTTCCGCCCGAGGTACGTGCCGTATGCCTTGATTCTCGGCGCGCGTTGCGAAGGCCCGCCGGTGGACTCCAGATCCCACATGCACTCCCCAAAGAATACAGGCTCAAGCCCCTGTTTCAGCAGGAAGGGAGCCAGTTCTCCCGTCTCGATTGTGCACGGCCAAGCGTCAATGGATACGGCCCGCGTCGAATTCAGGCCGGTTCTCACCGCCGGCAAGAGGAAGGAGCTCAGCAAGAGATAAGCCCCCGCGCTCATGGCCCGAGCAAGCGCTTCGATCAGTTCCAGGGCCGCATCCCGCTCAAGCAGATGCAGCACTTTCACGAAGATGACAGCGTCGTAGTTGCCGGCCCAGTCGACGACTTGTTTCGCTTCCCGTTCAAACACGCAGGCCCCTTGATAGCGGGCGCCGACTTCGGCCCTGAGCCGTTGAGCGACGGCGGCGTCGGGATCACACCCGTGCACTTCAAGTCCGCTTTCCAGGAGCCTTACCATATTCTCTCCGCGGCCCGCGCCAATATCCAGCACGCGAGCGCCTCGCGGCAAGAGTGCGGCCAACTTGTCCAGCATCGCATGAATCTGGCCTTCACCGCCTCTGGTGTCCACGCCCTCGCTCCCTGTCCGTTGCGCCGGGAAGACCGGCGGGCATGCGATGCCGGTATCCTCCGGCGCGGTCCGCCCACTCGCGTCGCATCGCGGCTGTGACATGAATGGCATGGATGCCGCCAACACGATGCAAAACGCGAGTTACGGTTCTACGCTACCTCGCTTACCAGCCGCACTCGAGGCTATCACAGGTCAGAAGTTCGTCAATAAGCCGTTCAACCTCGGCGCTGCCTTCGTTTTCAGTGGCGATGCCGACAGCACAATCGTCCGAGCATTCCCTGCAATCACTCATTATCTCACCTCCCAACTATTTGGTGATATGGTCGCATCGGGATTCGGCACCCATGCCAAAACTAGGTTTTTGCCGTGGCGCGTGGACATCCCGCGGGGTCGCGTTCAGTCGCGTTGGCCACGTGCGGACACAAGGGATCCGGCGCGCTGATCGATCCATAGGTGGATAGCGCAATGGAGCGGCACCCCCCGCAAATGAATTTGCGGGCGCAGGTTCCGCACGGCGGTTCGAGGTGGTCGCGGTTCCGGAAGTATCGCAGCCGGGGCGAGTTCGTCCAGATGGATTCGAAGGAGGAGAGATGAACATTCCCCACCACAAAGGGCAAGCCCGGGCACGGGGTGACATCTCCGTTTGCCATGATGTTAATCAGTTGCACTCCGCCCGAGCATCCTCCCCACTTCCCCCGGATGTCGAGTTCGCCCGACGCAATTCGTTCCGAAAGCTCGGCATCGAACAAGTGCCGCAAGGGGTCGTCCGTCACGATGGGAAGCCCGATTTCTTGAGACCGCTTCTTGCATTTCTGGAACTCTCGCCGCAATTCTTCAAACTCGATCGTGTTGTCGCGCTCGGACTCGCCTCGCCCCGTGGGAAGCATCCGGCTGAAGCCCAAACCGACCGCGCCTTGCGCCGCGGCGAATTCGAGGGTGTCTACGAGATACCTGCAATTGTCTTTGGTCAGGGTCATTTTGAAGAAGAGTTTTATGCCGGCGTCCAGGAGATTGGCCGCTCCGGCGACGGCACGCTCGAAGGCGCCGTGCCGATCGCGGACAAGATCGTGGATGGAGGCATCTGGCCCTTCGAGACTGATGGTGACCTTACGAACGCCGGCGGCGAACATATCCCGGCATGTTTGGGGGGTGAGCAGGCTGCCGTTGGAGTTCACGTGGGAATGGACGCCAAGATCGCGTATTTCGCAAACGATCGAAAGGAACTCGGGATGCAGGAGCGGTTCTCCGCCGCTGAGGGCGAGCGTCCTGAGTTTGGCCGTGAGGGGAAGGGCCGCCTTGGTTACGCGGAGGATCGTGTCCTTGGGAAGGTGAACGACGGTGTCCGCGCCGCCGGCGCTTTTGCTGCAAAAGGGGCAGGCCATGTTGCAGGCGGTCGTAATTGAGAATGCCAGTATTTTGAGTTCAGGCTTCACCTGATTGGCTTCCGCGTCCATCGCGTCTTCTCCTCTTGAGGCTTTCTGAAAATACCGCTGCGGTGTCTTCCTCACACCCTGTCGCCCAGTCCCTACGGAGTCCGCGACAGTGGCGTTGTCTCGAAAGGCTCGAAGGCCGCGTTGGGGTCACGCATGAGCCCTTTCGCGTGCGCCTGTTTGCAAAAGTCACAGCCGGAGAAACCGACCCCGACTTGGGCGTCGAGCAGTTCGTCGTACAGTTGATTCCAGGCCGGGCTCATCCGCGGCGCTCGTTCCTCGAGTGTGGATACGATGTCGGACGCGCGGCAGCGGGCCAGCAGGGGGTTTTCGTTTGCAAATCGAGTGGTCGCTTCGCGCAAATCCTCTCCCAGGCGGGCAACCCGAAAACGGGGGTCCTCCATATGCGAAAAGCACCAGTAGTAATTGCCGGAACGGTAGGCAAGGGGCGCACGGCGGCACCCGCGTGTAAGGAGACGAAAAACGTCCAAGTTGGGCAGTTTGGCAAAGGCGCTTTCGTCCGCCACAAGGCCCCGCGAGATAAGCGTGCCGCGGACGATTCGATAGGCGCCTTCCAGGGAGGCTTTATTGCACCCGCGGGGAGACAAGGTCGGGCACAGGCTTGCCATCGTCTCGGCTCTTCCCCAGGGCAAGAGGAGATTCACGTTGTGTCGCGTCAGGTTCGGCCTATACCTCATGATAACCCCAAGGAGTCCGGTGTCGTCGTGCAGCTTCGAAAGTGTGCCCTGGACGCACAAGCGAATGCGTTCATTCCAGCGCGGCCACTCCGCCAAGGCCTTCAGGATCTGGTCGAAGACCGGGCATGCGCACGTATCGGGATCGTAGTTGCGGTGAAAACGATCGACGGTAAACCAAAGTTCGACGGGGGCAGGAAAAGGCGAGGCCATTAACCGGCCTATCCGGGATCTGCACGTCTTCTCGGAAAGCCACGTAAGGCCGTTGCTGACGAGGGCGGTCGAGATCCCGCGCGATTGGAACAGATGGATTGCGTCGAAGACGTCGCGGCCGCTTTGGGCGTCCTTCCATAGCGTGGGCTCACCTCCGGAGAGATGAACCCGTCTATTGCCGCTA
>JAVEWL010000123.1:0-10484 GCA_034004565.1 FCB group bacterium
GGCGGTTGTATGTGGCGGGGTTTTCGCTGGGCGGGAATGTGGTGGCGAAGTGGCTGGGGGAGGCGCCGGAGGCTGTGCCCGAGGCGGTGGCGGGGGCGGCGGTGGTGAGTGTGCCGTATGATTTGGCGGCGTCGGCGGAGCATTTTGAGGTTTCGTTGCGAGGGGCGTATTCGTGGCGGTTCATGCGGAGTTTGATTCCGAAGGCGATCGAGAAGGAGCGGCAGTATCCGGGGAGCCTGGACCTGGAGCGGGTGAGGCGGAGCCGGTCGTTCGCGGATTTTGATACGCACGCGACGGCGGCGTTGCATGGGTTTCGCGATGCGGAGGAGTATTGGGCGAAGTCGAGCAGCGGACAGTTTGTGGGGGCGATTCGGCGGCCGTTGTTGTTGATTTCGGCGTTGGACGATCCGTTTGTTCCGGCGTCTTCGTTGCCTTGGGATGCGGCGGAGGAGTCGGATTATCTGCATGGGTTGTTTACGCGGGCGGGCGGGCATGTGGGGTTTGTTTATGGGAGGTGGCCGTGGGGGGTGAGGTATTGGGCGGAGGAGCAGGTGGTGCGGTTCTTTGAGAATTACGAATTACGAATTACGAATTACGAATGAGGGACAAAGTGCAACTTTGAAGACAGGGGCGTTCCCAAGTGCAACTTGGGAACGAGGAGAAGGAAAAACGAAAGCCGACCGCAAGGTCGGCTTTTTTTGTTTTGATGACCGGTTGGGAAACCGGTGTTACATTTTGGCTGCTCTCGGGAGGACGAGCTTGTCGAGCCAGTTCTTGAATTCGCGCTGGCGGATGGCGGGGTCTAGGACGGTGTCGTCGATGCCGAGTTGCCAGCGGAGATCGGTGCGGGTGGGGTCGGCGGCGAGGGCTTCGAGGCGGTCGACGTATTCGGCGAGGTCGTCGTGGCCGAGGAAGAGGCCTTGCTTGACGAGGCGAGGTTCGCGGGCGACGATGAGGCGCGCGAGTTCGTGGAGGTCGTATTCGGGGTGGTATTGGACGGCCCAGAATTGGCCGGTTTCGTGGGTGATTGCGGCGGCCTGGACGGGGGACCAGGCGTTGCCGGCGAGGCGGAGGGCGCCGCTGGGCAGGGCGCTGATGTAGTCGTCGTGGCTGACGAAGTGGGAGAAGACTTCGGGCTTTCCGTCGAACATGGGGTGTTTGAGGCCTTCGCCGGTGACTTTGATGTCGCGGACGATGCCCATTTCGCGGCCTTTGGGATGGGCCTCGACGGTGCCGCCGGCGGTGTAGGCCGCGACCTGGATGCCCCAGCAGCTTCCGAAGCCGGGGACGCCGGCCGTGTAGGCGCGGCGGGCGAGGGCGAGCTGGCAGGTGGAGCGGATGTCGTCGTGGTAGACGGTGAGGTTGCAACCGGGCCAGAGGACGCCGGCGTACTTCTTGAGTTCGGCGTCGGTGGGGGCGCCGTCGGGGTCGTCGGTGGACAGCCAGACGTCGTATTGGGCGCCGGGCAGGTAGTCGAGGAGCATGTCGCGGTAGAGGACCCAGGCGAGGCGCATGCCGACATCGTCGAACTGGTCGCGGCTTTCCTTGGGGTAGCCGTCGAGGATGAGGAAACGGGGCGCGTTGGACATTGGGGCTATTCCTTTATTCTTTAAGCACCCCCAAACGAGTTTGGAGGTGGCATGTCCTTCAGGTTCTTTCTTAGCGTTCCAGGCTTTCGATGATGGCCGGGAGGTCTGCGAAGTTGCGGCAGACGGCGTCGGCTTTGGTGTTGTCGCTGCCGCGGTCGATGGCGGCGGTGAGCAGGACGGCGCGGGCGCCGATGGATTGGGGGCCGCGGACGTCGTTGTGTTCTCGGTCGCCGATGTGGACGATGTCGGCGATTTCGCAGCCGGTTTGTTTGACGATGGCGTCGAATACGCCGCGCGCGGGCTTGGAGCAGCCGCATTCGTCGGAGAAGGCGAAGGCTTTGAAGTTTTCGAGAATGCCTTCGCCGCGCAGGAGTTCGCGCAGGCAGCGGGCGGGGCTGACGATGGCGTCGGAGATGATGGCGAGGGTGTATTTCTCACTGAGTTTGCTGACGGCCTCGTGGATGCCGGGGACGGGGTCGGGCCGGTATTCGAGTTCCATTTCCTCGTGCCGGCGGACGAGTTCGGCGAAGTCGTCTTCGGGCAGGGTGCGCTTGAGGCCGGTGAGGATGACGTTGAGGCGTTCGCCGATGGTCCAGGTGAAGTGCTGGTCGTGCCAGACCTTGTTAAAGGCGGCGTCGCCGACGTTGTAGGCCATGACGACGGTTTCGAGCGGGATGGGCTCGTGCTTGTTGAGGTATTCCCAGAGGAGTTCGCGGCGGGCGCTGCGCTTGGTGGGCAGGCCCGCGGCGGCGCGCTTGGGTTCGTCGCTGTCGTCGATGACGATGGTGTCCCAGAGGTCGAAGGTGATGACTTTTACGGGGCGTTTAGACACGGCAGATTGCTCCTACCCGATTGACTCCGCTCAGAATCGGAGGAGTCTAGCAAAAGCAATTCTGAATTACGAATTCTGAATTATGAATGAAGAGAAGAGGAGGTTCGTAATTCGTAATTCGTAATTGGTTCTTCGTATACTCGGCGGACTGTTCGAGTGGGATGGGTTTGCTGCGTGAGAGGACGGCTCCGCGGACCGAAAAGGAAAGGGGCAGCATGAGCGAAACGCTTGGCCGGGAACAACGGTTCTGGCGGTGGCGCATCTTCATTCTCACGTGGTTGGTTTACGGCGGGTTCTACCTTTGCCGGAAGAATTTCAGCGTCGTGATGCCGATGCTGACGAGCGATCTTCACTTCACGAAGCTGGATCTGGCGTGGTCGATCACGGGGTACAGTGTGATGTACATGATTGGCCAGTTCGCCAACGGTTTTCTGAACGATCGGTTCGGGCCTCGGCTGATCGTGGGCGTGGGGCTTGTGATTGCGGTGGTATCGAACCTGGCGATGGGGATTACGTCGGCGCTGGTGATGTTCGGGGTGCTGAATATCCTGAACGGAGTCGGGCAGTCGACGGGCTGGTCGGGCACGGTGAAGAATATGTCGTCGTGGTTCCGCAACGAGGAACGCGGCGTGGTGATGGCGTGGTGGGGCACATGCTACGCGCTCGGCGGATTCATCGCGACGGCGTTTGCGACGTACGTGGCGCTTCAGTGTCCCTGGTATCCCGAGCTGGGATGGCGGCGCGGGTTCTTTGCGCCGGCGCTTCTGCTGGGGGCGATTGCGGTTGCGTACGTGGTGTTTGCGCGCAACAAGCCTTCGGATGTGGGGCTGGCGGACGTGCCGGAGAACCCGGCGGAGCCCGAGTTGAAGGGTGTCATGGTCGCGGACGAGCGGGCGGTCTGGAAGATCGTGCTGACGAGTTCGGCGGTTTGGACTACGGGCTTGATGTACTTCTTCCTCAAATGCATGCGTTACACTTTCCTGCTTTGGCTGCCGCTGTATTTCGTAGAGTCGCTGGGCTACGGCGAGGAGAAAGCGGGCTATACATCGGCCATCTATGAGCTGGCGGGGTTTCTGGGGGTGATTGTCGCGGGGTATGCGTCCGACAAGCTGATGCAGTCGCGTCGGTTTCCCGTGGGGGCGATCATGTTGTTCGGCCTGGCGGTCGCGTTCGTGGCGTATCCTCAACTGGCGCGCATGGGGCAGGTGTACAATATCGTTGGTATATCGCTGCTGGGGATTCTGACGTTTGGTCCGGATGCGCTGATGTCGGGCGCGGCGGCGATGGACATTGGGTCGCAGAAGGGCGCGGGCGTGGCGTCGGGGTTTATTAACGGCATGGGTTCGGTGGGACAGTTGTGCTCGCCGTTGCTGGTGGCGTATGTAACGGATTGGGTGGGCTGGGATAAGCTGTTTTTGTTGTTTACGGTATTCGCCTTGATAGGCGGCGCATTGTTGGCGACGAAGTGGAACTACGGGGGCAACTCCCGGGCGCCCAAGGCCGCATAGCGGTGCGGCGGGCGACAACAAATGGGTGAACGAAATGGGCGGTCGAGAAATCAAAGTCATTAACCCGTATACCGAAGAAGTTGCCTTTACGGTGCCGACGCTCGATGCGGGCGAGGTGGACGCGCTGGTGGGTCGCGCGCGGAAGGCGTATCTGCGCTGGCGCAACACGTCGGTGGCGGAGCGCGTGGCGCTGTGCAAGCGCTTTGTGGCGGCGTTCGAGGGGATGCGCGATCGGGTTGCGGAGCAGATCACGCAGCAGATGGGCAAGCCGCTGCAACAGGCGAAGAATGAAGTGGGGGGGCTGATTGATCGCTCAAACCACATGATTTCGATCGCGGAAGAGGCGCTGGCGGACGAGTGGCTGCCGGAGAAGGAGGGATTCCAGCGCTACATCCGGCACGAGCCGCTGGGCGTGGTGTTTGATATCGCGGCGTGGAATTATCCGCTGCTGATCGCGGTGAACGTGGTGGTGCCGGGGGTGTTGGCTGGGAACAGCATCATCATCAAGCATTCGAGCAAGACGCCGTTGTGCGCGCAGGCGTTCGTTGAGGCGTTCCAGAAGGCGGGCGCGCCGGACGGTCTGGTGCAGGCGGTGGTCGCGAACCACGCGGTAACGGAGATGATCATTCAGCATCCGGATGTGGACCATGTGGCGTTCACGGGTTCGGTGCGGGGCGGCCAGGAGGTCACCCACAGCGCGGCGGGCCGGTTTATCGAGGTCGGGCTTGAGCTTGGCGGGAAGGATCCGGCGTACGTTTGCGCGGACGCGGATTTTAATTGGGCCGTGGACAATTGCGTGGACGGGGCGTTCTACAACGCGGGACAGTCGTGCTGCGCGGTGGAGCGGGTGTACGTGGAGCAGTCGATTTACGACAAGTTTGTCGAGGCGTATGCGGCGAAGACGCGCGAGTATCGCCTGGGCAATCCGCTGGACGCGGGTACGAGTATCGGGCCGCTGGCGTCGAAGGGGGCGCCGGCGTTCCTGGCGGAGCAGGTTGCGGCGGCGGTGAAGGCGGGTGGCCGGCTGGTGGTGGATCCGAAGGAATTTGAGACGCCGGGCACGGGCTGGTTCCATGCGCCGGCGGTGGTGGCGGATGCGCCGCAGGTGTCGTCACTGATGCAAGAGGAGAGTTTCGGTCCGGTGATCGGCATTACGCCGGTTTCGGGCGATGAGGAGGCGATCCAGATGATGAACGATAGCCCGTACGGGTTGACGGCGTCGATCTGGACTTCGGATGTGAAGCGTGCAATCCGGATCGGCGAACAGATCGAGACGGGGACGTTTTTCATGAACCGTTGCGATTACCTGGATCCGGCGCTGCCGTGGTGCGGCGTGAAGGACACGGGGCGCGGGGCGACGTTGTCGAAGTACGGGCTGCTGGGGCTGACGCGGCTGAAGAGCATGCATTTGCGGACGGTGATACCGAGTTAAGGAACGAAGAACGAGGATTGAGGAACGAGGAAAGACGGTCCTTTGCGGATTGAGACACCCCTGGGCTTGGTTGGGCTTGGGGGTGTTTTTGTTTGATGGACGAGATGGAGTTTATGGAGACAGCGCTGGGCAAAGCCGGCAAGGTGTAAGGAGTGAAAGTCTCTGACAATGAAGGCCTAGCGAGGCGCATTGGCCCCGAGTCATGGGGGTACGTCCGTATCGTCCTTAGTCCGGGGTGCCGACGGGATTCCATTATCCGGACGGCCACAGGGGCCACGGCGCCATCGCAAGGCGTGTCCGGACCCCGCGCGGTCGTAGACCCCATGCACGCATGCGACAGCTTGCGGACCTGTGGCTGCCCCAGCCACGAATCATGCATCTGTACCCGAACCAGCGGCTTTACGTCAACACCCAAGGTAGGAGCCCGGTGGTAGTTCCGCTCGCCGGGATCTGTGCGGAGGGAGCCGTAAGGGGCATCCCTACCGCGACCGTGAAGGTTACTTCTGGGTGGCCATCTTCTGGTTTACGGCTTCTACGAAGGCTTGGGCTGAGGCGTCGATGTCGCCTTCGAAGGCGAGTTTGCCTTGCTCGTTGAGGTAGAGCCGGCCGACGACTTGGGGCTTGTTGGCCGTGAAGACCATGGTGTTTGGCAAGGTGCCCGTTTTGCCGGCGGCGAGCTGGATGTCGGTGGATTGGAGCGGGGTAACGGCGGCATCGACGGTGCGCAGGCTGGCGTCGTGTATGGGGGCCGGTACGAGGCAGGGCAGCAGCGCCAACGAAATCACCACGGCAAGGAAGGTCGCCACTCCGGTAATCCACACGCACTTCATGTCGCTTCTCCTTGTTACAGTACCCCCGCACGAACCCGCAGGCTTCCTGCCCCGTGGAGGAGCGGTCGCTTTTCGTGCTATTCCATGCTAGCGCATTATGGGTCGAGGCGCAAGCACATTTATTGGCGTCTGGAGTAGGACAGATTGAGGGAGAGGCTGCGGAATTGGCGGCCCACAAGACCTTCTTACGCGCCTATTTCGTAGTCTGTCCCTGAATTAGGCGAGCACGAGCACGAGGCCGAAAAAGGTGGCCGTTTCCGGAGATAGGGGATGAATCAGAGGGATGCGGTGAGTAATTTGACACATTCCTCGTCAGTTGCTATAATCCGCCGTTCGTTTTCTGGAGTAGACGCTGTCGATCTGCGCATGAGCGGGTCTGGAGGAAGTTGGACGTGAAGACCTATGTCCCCAAGCAGGGCGAAGTAACGAAAAAGTGGATCCTCATCGACGCCGAGGACCAGGTTTTGGGCCGCGTCGCGGTGGAGGCCGCCAAGATTCTGCGCGGCAAACACAAGCCGCAGTATACGCCCTATCTGGACTGTGGTGATCACGTGATCATCATCAACGCCGCCAAGGCGCGCGTGACCGGTAATAAGGGTCAGGACAAGATGTACTACCGCCATTCGGGTTATCCGGGCGGTATCAGCGAAGTCAACTACGACGTCATGATGGAGCGTCATCCGACGCGCGCGATGGAGTTGGCTGTGAAGGGCATGCTGCCTCACAACCGTCTTGGCCGCGAACTGGGACGTCATTTGCGGGTGTACGCCGATGCGGAGCACCAGCAGCAGGCGCAGTCCCCGCAGCTCTACGAGATGAATAAGTCACCGACAGGAGAGTATAGAAAGTGCCTACCAACGAGACCATCGCCATCGGACGCCGCAAGTGCGCCAGCGCGCGCGTTCGCATTCAGCCGGGTACCGGCAAATTCATCGTCAACGGCAAGCCTGTCGCCGATTACTTGGCCCGTGAGGTATTGGTCATGGTGGCGAACGGGCCGCTCGAGGTTACGGACAACGTTGACAAGTGGGACATCCGGGCCCGTTGCGACGGTGGCGGTCTCTCGGGTCAGGCCGGCGCCCTGCGGTTGGGCATTGCGCGCGCCCTCGTGAAGGTTGACGAACGCTATCGCATTACGCTTCGCCGCGCCGGGTTCCTTACCCGCGACGCCCGCGAGGTGGAGCGCAAGAAGTACGGCCAGCCCGGCGCCCGCAAGCGCTTCCAGTTCTCCAAGCGCTAGGCCGACGACAAGATCTTTTCAGAGAGCACGCCACACCCCGGCGTGCTCTCTTTCTGTGTTTTAGGAACGAAGAACGAGGAACGAGGAACGAGGAAAGACAAAGCAAGGAAAATGCTATGAGCCGACCCATCCTTATTTTTTTCTTTCCTCGTTCCTCGTTCTTCGTTCCTGTCCTCAGTTTTCCCTTTACCCTCGCGCGCCGCTGATCTAAAATCCATTTTTATGCTTGGCATCAAGAGGGGGATGACATCGTGCTGAGAGTGGCCGTGGTTGGGCTGGGACCCATCGGTAACCTGCATTCCGAGATCTACCAATCGCTTTCGCAGGTCGAACTGGTTGGGGTGTGCGACATTGACAAGGAGCGCGCCGATGCGGCGGCGCAACGGTTTGGCGTGCCCGCGTTTTACGACGCGGCGCATATGCTGAGCGCCCTGCGTCCCGACATCTGCGGGATTACGACCGGCGGTTATGAATATTCGAGCGACCATTATGAACCCACCATGCTGGCGCTGGAGGCCGGGTGCCATGTGCTTGGGGAGAAACCGATATCGAACGAGATTGACAAGGGCGAGGAGATGGTGGCGCTGGGCCAGGCCAAGGGCCGGTGTTATGGGGTCAATCTCAATCACCGTTTCACGTCGCTGACGCGCGTTGCCAAGCGGTGGGTCGACGAGGGCCGGCTGGGGCATCTCCTGTTCTGCAACATGTCCATGTGGATCATGAACCCGCGCGAGACCTCGCCGTGGTTTCAGATCAAAGCGCTGCACCCGCACACCGTCGACGTCATGCGCCATTTTTGCGGTGATATTACCCACGTCCAGTGTTTCGCCACCAAGGCTCCCGGCCGCGCCATCTATTCGACGGCGCACTTCAGCATGCAGTTCGCGAACGGCGCCGTGGGCGGCCTTACGGGCAGCTACGACATCGAGCGCGGGCATCCCATGGAGCGCTGCGAAGTGGCGGGCACGGGCGGGCGGTTTGTGCTTGAAGACATGTTCAGCCAGCTCACGTTTTACCCTGCAGGGAGTTCCGAGAAGACCGTCATTACCAATACCGCTTTCGGAACGATCCCCGAGAAGACTTTTCCCGATACGTTCCGCAACCGCATTGCCCGTTTCGTCGAGCAAGTGGGCGAGGGTTGCGCACCCGAAGACATAGACGGCACCGCCGCAGATGCGTTGAAGGCCCAGAGGGTGCTCGCCGCGGCCATCAAGTCCATCGAGACGAGAACGGTTGTGGCTGTCGATTAGTCGACGTCGCAGGCGGGGACCACAAGGCCTCACCAAGGCGCAACGGCACAAGGAACCGCAAGAGAATCACAACCACGAATAAGACGAATCAGACGAATGGAATTGCGGGTTGCCTGGGGGTTGTGACCGAAACGGACTTCTTATTTCTCCCATACTTCCCATGACCCTCATGACTCCCATGAGTCTTATAGGTCGTATGGGTCTTATGGGAGGCATGGGAAGTATGGGAATGATGGGAGATATGAGAAGACGGGCTCGGGCGCCGCGCTCCACGCAGCCTTACATTCCATTCGTTTGATTCGTCTTATTCGTGGTTGTAATTCTCTTGCGGTTCTTTGTGTCGTTGCGCCTTGGTGAGGCCTTGTGGTTCCCGTGGTTGAATGCAAAAGACCCCCGGGCCGACCGATAGCCCGGGGGTGTCAAAAACCGTCTCCGTTGGGGCTACGCGAATTCTTTCGCGAGTTTGTTGAGGGCTTCTACGCCTCGTTCGAGGGTATCGTCGGTGGCGGCGAAGCTGATTCGGAAGTGCGAGGTTTTCTCGCTGAAGACGCTGCCGGGGATGATGAGGATGTTGTTCTCGATGGCTTTGGCCACGAAGGCGTCGCCGTTGCCGCCGGGGGCCTTCGGGAAGATGTAGAAGGCGCCGTTGGGCTTGGACACTTCGAAGGCGTTCTTCAGGCCGTTGTAGATGATGTCGCGTTTGCGCGTGTACGCGGCGATCTTGGCCGTTGGATCTTCTTGCAGCGCCTGGACCGCGGCCTTCTGGGCGAAGGAGGGCGCGCAGACGAAGGTGTATTGCTGGAGGGTGTTCATGTGCTGGATGATTTCCTCGGGGCCGGCCGCGTAGCCGACGCGCCAGCCGGGCATGCCCGCGAGCTTTGAGAAGCCGTTGAGAACGATGAGGTTCTCGTACATGCCGACCATCGAGGTGCGTTCGCCGTCGTAGTAGAGCCCTTCGTAGATTTCGTCGCTGATGAGGAGGAGGTTGTGTTTCTTCGCGACGCCGGCGAGGGCCTGCAGTTCCGCCTGGTTGAGGATGAGGCCGGTGGGATTGCAGGGGGAGTTGACGATGAGGACCTTTGTCCTGGGCGTGATGGCCGCTTCGACACGGGCTGGGGTCAGGCGGAAATCGGGATAGGTATCGACAGGCTTGGCGACGCCGCCGAGCAGGTTAACCAGGTGCTTGTACATCACGAAATAGGGATCGGCGAATAGGACTTCGTCGCCGGGGTTGACCGTGGCCATCAGGGCCAGGAACAGGCCGCCCGAGACGCCGCCGGTGACCATGACGTTTTGCAGGGGCGTGCCGAACTCTCGTTGATAATAGTCCGCGCAGGCTTGGCGCAGTTCGTCGATGCCCCATGTCTGGGTGTACTTGTTGAAGCCGCGTCTGATCTCCTGGACTGCGACGTCCTTGACGGCCTCGTCGACGTCGTAGTCGGGCAGGCCGATGCTGAGGTTGATGGGGTCCTTCATGTTGGCGGCCAACGCGAAGATTTTGCGGATTCCACTTGCGTCGATGAGGCTCATCCGCTGGGCAATAAACGACATGATTCCGTCCTCCTGCTCCCGTCGATAAACCCCGGCATTCTACGCTGACGGCCCGGCAATCGCAAAGAGGGAGACGATGATTTGTGGCACCCCCCCCAAAGGCGGCTTCATGGCTTTTGGGGGGGCTTCTTTTTGACAGGATAACAGGATTGGCAGGGTGGACAGGATGGGGAAAAAGCTGAAGATCACCACAAAGGCTCAAAGACTCAAAGAACTGCAAGAGTTTTTGACAGGATTTTGAATATTGGTAAT